>JASFOV010000304.1:0-6027 GCA_050116355.1 Anaerolineae bacterium | reverse complement strand
GTGGCGCTGGTCGGTCCCAGCGGCGGCGGCAAGAGTACGGTGGCCCAGTTGCTGCTGGCGTTCCTGCAAGTCGATGCGGGCCAGATCCGGATCGGTGACACGCCCTTGGCCGAGCTCTCACCGGCTACCTGGCGCCAGCAGGTGGCCTGGGTGCCGCAGGCCCCGTACCTCTTCTATGGCACGGTCGCCGACAACATCCGCCTTGGCCAGGCGGCAGGCGTTGAGCGCATCGCGCGGGCGGCGCACCAGGCACGCGCCGCAGCCTTTATCGAGGCTCTGCCGCAGGGCTACGATACGATCATCGGCGAGCGGGGCGTCCGTTTGAGTGGCGGGGAGGCGCAGCGCATCGCCCTGGCGCGGGCGTTTCTCAAGGACGCACCCTACTTGATCTTGGACGAAGCGACGGCGAATCTCGATCCCGAGATCGAGGCCCAGATCCAGGACGCGATGGCGCAGCTGTCGCGGGGACGTACGACGCTGATCATCGCCCACCGGCTGAGCACCGTCCGCCGCGCCGACCGGATTGTGGTCATCGATGGCGGGCGCGTGGTAGAGTCGGGCTCTCACCAAGAGCTGATGCAGCAGGACGGGCTGTACCGGCGCCTGGTGGGGGCATATCACAGGGAGGCGCCCGGATTCGCAACGGCGCCCGACGCGCCGGGCGCGTTGCCGGCGGACGCGATCCCTGCCTCGGCGGCCAGGGATGGCGGGCCGAGGCTTGTGGACCGGGCGGATTCGCAGTCTCGCGATCCGGCCGGGCGGGTGCTGGCTCGCCTGTTCCGGCTCGCCGCGCCCTTTGGCTGGCAGATGGCGCTGGCGGCGTTGCTGGGGTTCGCTACCATCGCCAGCAGTATCGGCTTGCTGGCCACCTCGGGGTATCTCATTGCCCGGGCGGCGCTCCAGCCCTCTATTGCCGATTTGCAGGTGGCCATCGTGGGTGTGCGCTTTTTTGGCATCACCCGGGGGGTGGCTCGCTATGTGGAGCGGCTCGTCGCACACGATGTCACCTTTCGCCTGCTGGCCCGCCTGCGGGTCTGGTTCTATGAGGCGTTGGAGCCGTTGGCGCCGGCGCGCCTGATGCAGTACCGCAGTGGCGACCTGTACAGTCGCATTGTGGCTGACATCGGGACGCTGGAGAACGTGTATCTGCGGGTCATCGCTCCCCCGTTTGTGGCCGTATTGGTGAGCGTCCTGGCCGGCTTCTTGGTGGGAGGCTTTAGTCCATGGCTGGCCGTGATCCTGGTGGTTTTTTTGATCTTGGCTGGTGGGTTCCTGCCGGCGTTGGTGATGGTGCTGGGCCGGCAACCGGGTGAGCGCCTGGTCCTGGCCCGGGCCAACCTCCATGGTCTGCTGGTGGATAGCATCCAAGGCATGGCCGATCTGCTTGCTTTTGGCCAAGAAGGGCGCCAGGCGGAGCAGGCGATGGAATGGGGGCGACAGCTGGCCCACTTGCAGGCCCGCATGGGACGCATTGGCGGCTTGCACACGGCGCTCACCGGACTGTTGATGAATCTGGCGACGCTGGCCGTGCTAGCCATGGCCATCTCGCTGGTGGTCGCTGGTGGCCAGCTGGACGGCGTGTACCTGGCCATGCTGGTGTTGGTTGTTGTGGCCAGCTTTGAGGCGGTGGTGCCCTTGCCCGGCGCGTTCCAGTATCTGGAGAACAGCTTGGAAGCGGCGCGGCGTCTCTTTGCCCTGGTGGATGCGCAGCCCGCGGTGGCCGATCCCGAGACCCCAGCGCCGGCCCCCGATCGCTGCTATCTGAAGGTGGAGGACCTTCATTTTGCCTACGAGCCGGGCGCGCCGCCGGCGGTGGACGGGGTCAGTTTTGAGGTTGCGGAGGGCCAGTGCGTGGCGATCGTGGGGCCAAGCGGCGCCGGCAAGTCCACGTTGGTGCAGCTGTTGTTGCGTTTCTGGGCGTACGATCAGGGGCGCTGGCTATGGGCAGGCCTCGATCTCGGCCGCTACTGCCAGGCGGACCTGCGCCGCCGGGTGGCGGTGGTATCGCAGCAGACCCATCTCTTTAATGCTACGGTGCGGGATAACCTGTTGCTGGCCGTCCAGCCGGGTACTACCGGGGACGAACTTGAGGAGAGGATGGTCCAGGCGGCAAAGCAGGCACAGATCCATGAATTTGTCGAGTCCTTGCCGCAGGGCTATGATACCTGGCTGGGGGAGCAAGGACTGCGGTTCAGCGGCGGCCAGCGACAACGGCTGGCCATCGCCCGCGCCTTGTTACGCGACGCGCCGATCCTGGTGCTGGACGAGCCGACGGCCAACTTGGATCCTCTCACCGAGCAACAGGTACTGGATGCCCTTGGCGCGCTGATGGCCGGGCGCACGACCCTGCTGATCACCCACCGGTTGGTGGGCTTGGAGGTCGCGGATGAGATCCTGGTGATGCGCCAGGGGCGTATTGTCGAGCGGGGGCGCCACTATGAGTTGCTGGAGCGGGTGGGTCTCTACCACCGCATGTGGCAACTCCAGGGCCAGATCCTTGTCCCTACGCAGGGCGGGCGCAGCGGATAGCCCTACCGAAAACCTACTCGCCGACCTCGTGACTCCGATCCAGCCCGTGGCTGCTCTGCTCCAAGGGCTCCTCCCGGCCAGGGGACGGGGTGATGACCCGCAGTCTGATCAGCAGCAGGGCGCCAACGATCACCGTGGCGACCATGACCAGCATGCCTAGACAGGCGATACCCAGCATGAGTGTGACTGACATTTATCGACCCTCCGGAAGCGGGCCGCCGCCCTTGCGGGAGATGAGCTCGACGGCATTAGGGGCGAGCGGAGATGGCGGCAGGGGATAGTATCTGGCGCCATATTCAGGGCATTTCATAAAAAAGTTCTCCTCCATGGGTCGTCTGCCGGGCCATTATATCACTCCTTCGGTCCGGGAGCAATTCGATGGAGCACGGCTTCCGAGGCTGGAGCATAGCCTGCCTTGGCACGTCATCCGCCGCAGGCGACAAGGATGGATGGTCAGCACAGGCGACATGCTCAGGATGTTCGCTCCGGCCGATTGCGATGGTATGATCTGAGCATCATGTCAAATGGCGTGACGCTATGACGGCAGATGGGTTCCGTATCGAATAAAGAATTTCCCGAAAAGAGCACACAATCGGCGGATGGATCGCCTTGACGCGGACCCGAAACCTGGTATAATGACACACAGTCAATCTGCACAGCTACCTTCGCGCTGGCACCTGGGAATGAGGAGGAGGCGATCATGCCAAAAGAGATCGTAAGTATCAGCCTGGGGCCATCGGGTCGCGATTACGAATTCACAACCGCCCTGTTGGGCACCGAGTTCCACCTCCGGCGGTTGGGGACCGACGGCAGTCTGGCGCGTGCCCGGGAGCTGGTTGCCCAGTTCGACGGGACCGCTGACGCCATTGGTCTGGGAGGCATGACACTCCGTTTCGAAGTGGGCCGGCGCGTCTGTGTACACGAGCAGGTCCAGGAGCTCGCAGCGACGGCCCGGTCCACACCGGTGGTTGATGGCGCTTGTGTCAGGAGCACCTTGGAGCGCTGGGCCATCAGCCACGTTGCGCGCCAAAACGGGGATCTGTTGCGTCACAAGCGGGTGTTTGTGCCCTCTGGGATCGAAAGCTACGCCTTGGCCCAGGTGCTCAGCGCCTACACGGAGCACATCACCTTTGGCGATCCCCTCTTTCATTTCAAGCTGCCCGTCGTCCTTGGCTCGCTATCCCAACTGGAGCGGTACGCCGGTCTGGCGCTGCCCATTCTGTGCCGTTGGCCGTATGACCGTCTCAGCCCGATGGCCATGGCCCCGGATGGAGCGGCCTCGACGGCCAGCAAGTACTTTGGTTCGGCCGCTGTCATCGTTGGCGACTATGCCTATATCGAGCGGTTTGCCCCGCAGGATCTGCAGGGGGCGGTGGTCATCGCTGATGGTCTGGCGGCCGAAGAGGTAGAGGACCTGCGATCGCGTGGCGTGCAAGCGCTGATTACCCCCACTTTGCCCTTGGATGAGCAACGTCCTTTTGTGGGCATGAATGTCCTGGAAGCGATGCTGACCAGTCTCATCGACCGGCCCCGCCAAGAGATTACGACGGATGATTATCTGAACCTGGTGGCGCGCAGCGATCTGGAACCCTCGGTCACGGTTCTGAACGAGCCCGAGGATGTGGCCCGCTTTGCCTTCGTGATCCATCCGCTCAGTGTGGATTATATCTTTAACCACCCACAGCTCAAGTATTTGCGCTTTTTGCCCAACCGTCTGGTCGAGCGCTTGGTGGCGCAGACACGACCCATGTATCTATCGCGCGTGACAGGTGTGCGATCGGCGGCGACGGGACAGAAGGTAGAGGGCTATCTCCTGGGCTTGGGAGCCACGCCGCGCGAGTTGATGCGGCACAAACCGGGCTTTACCTATCGTCGCTTGATCGTCGCATCGCGCATGGCCCAACAACGAGGGGCACAGATCATGGGCCTCGGCGCGTTCACCAAGGTGGTGGGTGACGCCGGCATGACTGTGGCCTACAAGTCCGACATTGCCATCACATCGGGCAACAGCTTGACGGTGGCCGCCACCCTGGAGGCGGCCAAACAAGCCGTCATCAAGATGGGGGCCGAGGATCTGACCCAGGGCCAGGCGGTGATCATTGGCGCCACGGGCTCGATCGGTTCGGTCTGCTCGCGTCTGATCGCCCAGGCCATCGGCGATGTGGTCTTGGTGGCACCCCGTCCTGAGAAGCTGATTGCCCTAAAACAGACGATCGAGGACGAGACGCCCGCAGCCCGGGTGGTCATCGCCACCGACGCCGGGCCCCACCTGGCCGGCGCTGACTTGGTGGTGACCACGACCACGGCGATCGGCCAGAAGGTAATCGATGTGCTCCAACTCAAGCCTGGCTGCGTGGTATGTGACGTGGCGCGTCCCCCCGACGTGAAGGAGGAGGACGCCCAGCTGCGGCCGGATGTCCTGATCGTTGAAGCGGGTGAGATCCTGCTGCCAGGCGAACCCGATTTCGGCTTTGACATCGGTCTGCCGCCGGGGGTGGCCTATGCGTGTCTGGCGGAAGCGGCCCTGTTGGCGATGGAGGGCCGCTTTGAGAATTTCACTCTGGGACGCAATATCGAGATGGAGAAGGTCAAAGAGATCTACCGCTTGATGAACAAGCATGGCTTGCAGCTGGAAGGGCTGCGCAGCTTTGGGCAGTATGTGAGTGACCAGGAGATCGCGGCCAAGCGCGAGCTGGCCGATGAGCTGCGCCGCGATCCCGAAAAGCTGCGAGCCCAACTCGCCCGGGCGCAGGCCCAGGTGCGGGGTGGGCCCACCTTGCAGCAGAAACCGGGGCGGGTGATGCCGTGTCTGGCCGTAGCGGGCGTGGTGGCCGGAATAGCGGCCGTCACGGCCTGGTTGCTGGCGCGGCGCGGGGACAGAGGCTAGATCAGGATGCGAAGCGGTCTGGCGTGAAGGAGGCGGGTATGTCGGGCGAGAATGTGGTCCTCGTCACCGGAGTGGGGGGGATGTGGGGCAGGCGAGTGGCTGGACGCCTGGTTCAGGACGGGTATCGAGTGCTGGGCATGGATGCAGAGCCGCCAACGCCGCCGGTCGAGGGGCTCGATTTCATTGAGGCTAGTGCTCGCAATCCAGCGTTGGCCGATCTGCTGCGCATGGAGGACGTTGATACGGTATGCCACCTGGCTTTCGTCGATACCAGCCGGCCGGCGCAGTGGGCCTTTGAGGCGAATGTGATGGGCACTGTCCACCTGCTCGAGGCGTGCGCCGGGGCGGGCGTGCGCCGGGTTGTGCTCAAGAGCAGCACGGCCGTGTATGGCGCCCGACCGGGGAACTCGGCTTTCTTGGCCGAGGATCATGCGCTGCGCGGCAGCCACAGCCAGGGGACCGTGCGCGATCTGATGGAGATCGAGACGTACTGCGCCGGGTTCCGCCATGCCGAGCCGGAGGTCGGGTTGTTGGTGGTGCGCTTGGCCAGTATTGTGGGACCCATGGTCGACACTCCCCTCACCCGCCTTTTGCTGGCTGCCGATGTGCCG
>JASFOV010000303.1:0-6048 GCA_050116355.1 Anaerolineae bacterium | reverse complement strand
TTGACATTGGGCACTTCGTAGGGACCGCTGGCATGGGTTGTGGCCCGCTTGAGCACCTTGGTGGACAAGCTGGCGTACGCCCCTGCATCGCCGGTTAGCTCAGCCTGCACTGCGACCAGGGTCCCATCCCGTTTGGCTCCCGTCTTGATGTGGATCACGGTGGCATGCCGTTTGGGATGGGCCAGCAGCGACTCGGCACGATCGTAGAGGATCTTGACCGGCCGGCCTGTGGCCTGTGCCAGCAAGGCGGCGTGGATCTGGCCCATGATATCCTCTTTGCCACCAAATCCACCACCCACCAGCGTCCCACGGATGCGGACTTGATCGTCGGCCAATCCCAGGGCCGCAGCGGTCTGCTCCCGGTCGGCGTAGGGAATCTGCGAACCGACATAGACGGTGAGCTTGTTGTGATCGGGGTCGTAACCGGCCGGCACACCGATGCTGCACTCCGGCTCCATGAACATGTGGTCATAGGTCGGCGTACGGTACTCACGCTCCACGATGACATCGGCCTGGGCAAAGCCCGCTTCGATATCTCCCAGACGGACCTTGATATGCTCCAACAGGTTCCCTTTTTCCCACGTCTCGTGGACCAGGGCAGCATCCGGCTCACGGGCCTGCTCGGCGCTGGACACGACAGGCAAGGGCTCGTACTCGACCTGGATGAGCTCAACCGCCTGCGCTGCGATCTCGGGGGTATCCGCAGCGACGATGGCCACAGCGTCGCCCAGGTAGCGAACCTTATCGTCGCAAAGCACCGGCCAATCGGGAAAGACCAACCCATGGCGGTTGCGGCCGGGCACATCTTTGTGGGTCAGTACACAGTGCACACCAGGCAGAGCAGCAGCTCGCTCGGTCTCAATCGACAGGATGCGAGCGTGAGGGTAGGCCGCCCGTAGTGTAGCGCCGTACAGCATGCCAGCAAAGACATAGTCATCGGCAAACTTGGCTTCCCCCGTGGCCTTGGCGATGGCGTCGGGTCGGGGGTAGGAGTGGCCGATGACCTTCAGTGGTTCGATCGTCTCGATATCGACCGGCGGAAGCGGTTGGCCAGTACGGGCCTCGTGGATGGCCGACTGGACGGCGCGCAAGATACTGGCATAGCCGGTACAGCGGCAGGCATTGCGCGCCAGCGCACGCTTGATCTCCTCGTCGCTGGGAATCGACTCAGAATCAACCATCTTGTTCCACAGGCTAGCGGCGGCCATGAGCAAGCCGGGTGTACAGAAGCCGCACTGGACCGCACCGTGATCGACAAACGCCTTCTGTAGGGGGTGGAGCTCGTTGGGATCCCCCCAACTAGCCGCCAATCCTTCGACCGTGAGTATGTGCTTGCCCTCGACGCGCCGCACAGGGTAGATGCACGAGCGCACCGCCCGCCCATCGACCAGCACGACACAAGAGCCGCATTGACCGTCACCACATCCGATCTTGGTGCCGGTCAGACCCAGCTCATGGCGCAGCACATCAGCAAGCTTGGCATCTGACGCGACCTCGAGGTCGACCTGGGTGCCATTGACCGTAAATCTCATAGCGCTATCCTCCTAGCTGACTGCCCTGATTCGGTAGGTACTGGTCTCGAGGTGGCACAACCTGGAACATGCCCGTCATCTCTGGCCAGGCTCGGAATCCGAATTGCTCGTAGAAGGGGTTCGTACCCCTGGCGGCAAACAGGCCGATGAATGCTTTCTCCGGAGCCACATCCTTGAGATAGCGCACCAACTGCTCAAGGAGTCGTTTCCCTACGCCTTGCCCCTGGTGCTCTGGGTGCACGGCCACATCCTGGACGTAGAAAAAGATGGCGCCGTCGCCCACCACGCGGCCCATGCCAATGGCCCGCGTCCCTTGCATGGCTACAACGCCATAGAGCGAGTTGGGCAACGCCGTCTTGGCAGCCTCAAAGTTCATCACGCCCTTCCACCCTACAGCCATGCACAGGTCGCGGTACTCGTGGAGCGTTGGCACTCGCTCGACGATCCGGTAGGCAGGTGACATACCCCCTCAATCCCTTTCATTCCCAGGTTAGCGTATGAGACCACCGGCCTTTCCCGCTTCGAGCCGCCCCTGGCGGCAGTAGAGGTAGCCTCCCCTCCCCTCTCAATTTCAGTCTACCAGCAAGAAGGGCGCCGCTTGGACAATACCGTTCAGAATGACGGCCATCTCCGCTGCCTCCTTGAGCGAGCGTGTGCCCTCAAAGGCTTGACCAAGGGCCATTTCCTGTACCTGAAAGGTAGGAGTGAGCCTGAGATGGACGTGTGGATCCTCAAAGACCAGCATCCCCTCCTCCATGCTGAGGCGCGACTCTACCCCCCCGTCCCGGCGGCGGATGGTGCGCTCCTGGATAAGGAAAGCGTTGTCATCTTCTGCTTCGAAATCAACCTCTTCCAGGAAAAGCCGTGGCTTGTCGGTATAGGGTTTCCCTTGGTGCACACAGAAGGTGGCACAGTTGCCGCACTCGTTACAGAAATCATCCACGTGGATGATCTGCCGGGATTGCTGGATGTGGAACGGCTCCTGACCGGCGGTGACCAGTGTCCCGTTCTCACTGGCCAGCACCGGCAGCGTCCAGGACACCGGCTCGATCGGGATGGCATAGTTGGCCCGGTTGGGACACACCTCGACACATTTGTCACACACGCTCGAGCACTGTAGGCAGCGCATGGCCTCCGCGCGGGCTGCCTCTTCGCTGAGCAGTTGTTCGACACAGGCAAACCCGTCGCGCTGGCTCACAGGCAGCATCTCCGGCGCACGCTGCAGAATCCGTTGGGCTCGTACTTGCTTGACCCGAAGGATATCATCAGATGCAAGCTGGGGCAAATCTGCGGATGGGGGTTCGAAGGCCAAGCCCAACTGCCGGCAGATGGCCTCCGCGGCGCGGCGACCGTCGGCGCAGGCGCCAATGATGATGTCCGGACCCCGGACCACGTCACCGCCAGCGTACACCTCGCTCATAACTTCACCGCTCTCTGGATTGGCAGCCACCGTGCCGTTCGGGCGGAACGAAATGCTGGTGCCATCTAGGAAGGCAAGGTCGGGCTGCTGGCCAATGGCCAAGATGATGGCCTCGGCCTCGACCTGGAACTCGCTGCCCGGAATTGACACCGGCTTGCGCCGCCCGTCGGCGTCCGGCTCACCCAGTTGAGTACGCACGCACTCCAGAGCAGCCACCCGGCCATTCTCCAAGATCACGCGCGTGGGCGAGGCCAGTTCGATCAGCCGATTGCCCTCTTCGGCCAACCACTCCTGCTCCTCCGGCTCGGCCGGCATCTCGGCCTGGGTCCGGCGGTAGACGACCGTGGACGGCTTCCCCGTCAAGCGCTGGGCTGTGCGCGCCGCGTCCATAGCGGTGTTGCCGCCGCCAATGACCAATACGGTCTGGCCCAAGTCGGGCTTCTCCCCACGGGCCACCGCTTCCAGAAAGCGTAACGCGGTGAATACCCCCTGGCCATCGATACCTTCGATGCGCAGCACCGCATCCTGCTGGAAGCCGGTGGCTAGATACACCGCGTCATAGCCATCCTCCAGCAGCTCCTGGGGCGGAGCGGTGACCCGGTGATTCAAGACCAATTCGGCGCCCAACCCGGTGATCCGTTTGATATCAGCCTCGACGATGCTGGGCGGAATCCGGAACGGGGGGGCTATGGCCAGCATGCCACCGGGCATCCCCCGCGATTCAAAGATGGTCGAGCCTACGCCATTGACGCCCAAAAAGTAGGCTGCAGCCAAGCCGGCGGGACCGCTGCCGACGATCGCGATTTTGTGCCCGGTTCCAGCAGGCGCCGGCAGCGCGTACGTGCCGTGCTCTGCAGCAAAGCGTTTGAGGGCGCGGATGGCCACCGGTTCGTCATAGTTGTTCCGCGTGCAGCGGGTCTGGCACAGGTGAGTGCAGACGTAGCCGGTCACACCCGGCAGCGGGTTGCGGTGGAGGATTACCTCTAGGGCGCGGTCATACTCGCCTTGGGCGATCAGCCAGGCGTATTCGGGCACATCCTGGCAGACAGCGCACTGTTCGGTGCACGGCGCGGCGATGCAGTCAAAGAGATCCAAATCCGAGGCGACTTTGGGCAGGCCAAAGGGATGGTAACTCTTTTTGTAGCGCGGAGCCTCCAGCGCCTCAGCGGCCGCAGCCTCCAGCCGCGCCAGGCGATCCTGAGCCAATTCGTCCAGGCTCGATAGGCCCCGTGCCACCATTTCAGCTTCCAGGTTCTCCAAATACTGACCAAAGCGGGCGTAACCGCCCGGTTTGAGAAGATCGGAGGCGGCCGTGATCGGACGCGCGCCGCAGGCCAGGATGGTCGTCACATTCAGCGCATCAGCACCAGCCGAGTAGGAAACGTTGAGGTCGCCATCAAACTCTTGGGTGAGCTTGTGGAACAGATTCATCGTCACGGGATAGAGGGCGCGGCCCGACATGTACATCTCGTCGCCCGGCAACGCGCCCCGGTGGTTGGCCATGGCCAAGGTATTGCTCAGTTTGACGCCAAAGGTCAACCCCCGTTCGGCGGCCACCTGCTTAAGCGCTTTGAGCATCGTCACCGCCCGATCGTATTTGAGATCATGATCAAACACTGAATCGGGGATATCGATCCCGCGGTAGCCCAGATGATCGTGCAAGATGCGCATGACCGTCTCTTTGCCCAGTAGCGTGGGATTGAGCTTGACGAACGTGTGGAGGCCCCGCTCCTCGAGCATGTAACGGGCAATCGCCTCGATCTCGTCAGGCGGGCAGCCATGCATGGTCGATAGGGTCATGCTATTGACGAGGGCGGATGGGATCTCCAGATCGGCGAACTGGGGGAACTGGACACGCAGTACCTCTTGTAGCTCGGTGATCTCAGCCGAGGCATCCTCCATGCGGGCCATGAAGCGTTGCATAGGCGCGCTCTGGATGCCTTCCAGATTGTAGCCGACGCTCATATTAAAGATCGTGCCGAAGGGCAGATTCTCAAAGCCCAGAAGCCGCCGGAGCACACGCAGCAACACCCAAGCCTTGACATACTCCCAGGCTGACTGGTCCAGCTTGAGCTCCTGCGACCACTCAACGTTATAGCCCTCGTCCTCCATGTCGATACACGGACGTGGAATCTCCAGTTCGTCCATGATTTGCACGGTCTTGAGCTCGATGAAGCGGCCTCCCGCCAACCAGGCGCTGAGGATATTCTGCGTGAGCTGGGTGTGGGGACCAGCCGCCGGGCCGATGGGAGTGGTCAACTGATGCCCAAACATCTCCGAGGAATAGCGACTATCCTCCTTGGGCGTGAAGAACAGCGAGCGGTGGATGCCAAAGATGGAATCGTTCTCCTCCAACTCCTTCAGAATCCATCCGGTAAGACGCTCAAACGGCTGGACTTTCATTTCATCCGACATACTCCCACCTCCTCAGAATTGTTGTTGGAACATCAAGGGAGTGGTGCATCCTCAGAAGCCGGACTCGTTGCGCGCCATCGCTCGCAGGTGAGCATACCCGCCCTCAGCCTTGTTCCAACAGCATCTTCGGACTGGCAAAGGGGGCTGCTGCACGGGATTGAAGACGCGCCAAGCCCATGCCAGCAGCTACCCTATCCACCAATCTCCTGTTAAGCTTCGAGCCAAGTGCCGCTCTCACCGTCCAGTGCCTTGGCGATATTGGGTGGGTCGGTGATGAGCGCCTGGCCTTCCGGATGCGACTCCAGGAACGATAACACTGCTTCAATCTTGGGCCCCATACTGCCCGGAGCAAAGTGACCTTCGGCATGGTACCTGCGGGCCTCGTCAGCCGTCATCCGGCCCAGCCACTTCTGATCCGGCTTGTTGTAATTGATCGCCACCTGTGGGACTGCTGTGGAGATCAAGAACAGGTCCACCTTGAGCTCCTGGGCCAGCAAGCTCGTCGCCCGGTCCTTGTCGATGACCGCCCGGGTGCCCGCCAGCTTGCCAGCCTCATCCTCGATGACGGGGATACCCCCACCCCCCACAGCGATGACAATGAAGCCTTTCTCCACCAGGGTGCGGATGGCATCCAGCTCCACGATACGCAGTGGAATCGGTGAAGCGATCACCCGCCGCCAA
>JASFOV010000302.1:0-6060 GCA_050116355.1 Anaerolineae bacterium | reverse complement strand
GTTTCATGATTGTTTCCTTTAGAGAACTCTCGTACCTATGGACAATCGTTCTAGGTTCCGCTGGCTCCCTTGGTTTTTGAGCCGCTGCTGGCATCCAAGGCGGCCAGATCGGTGGCGCTCAGGCCCAAGCCCATCGGATCGGCGCTGGCCTGGGCCATCTCGTCCACCGTTTCGACCACGTCCTGCAGCGCCTGGACCTGGTCGACGATCTCTTGCTGCAGGCGCTGGGCCCGCCCCGAGGCTACATCCCGCGCGCTGAGCAGCTTGACCTGGGAATAGACCGTGCCGATGGCGGTGATGGTGCTCTCTAGTTGAAATTGGGCCTGTTCCATGGCGTTCTGCAGTTTGCGCAGGTTGTCGCGGTGGATCTGTTTTTGGGCGATGGCCTGGCTGATCTGACGCTTGACCTGGTCGCTGTCCTCTAGGGCCAGCCGCTGCTTGAGACTCTCGATGGCCGGTTCCACCGATTGCAGGTCCTGGCGGATCACGTCATCGGCCATGTAGGCGTCCAGCCGCCGCGCCAGGCGCATCACGTTCTCCATCCACTGAGTGATGTCGCGGCTGACGTCGGACATGTGGTCACGCAGGATGCCTTCGCGGCCGGTGGTGATGGTCTCATCGATGCCATCCCGGTACTCCAGTGCCTTGTCGACGCGGGCGCGCAGCGCCTTGCTGCGGATGTCGCGCGCCCTGAACTTGTCGCGGAACATCTCCGACACGGCTTTGGCCCGGAACTCGGGGTCCTTGATGCTGCTCCACACCAGCGCGGCCTCGCCCGCCAGGCCCAACGCCAGCCAGAACCACCACTGCCAGAAGGGGAGCGGCTGGGGTACAAAGACGGCCAGGATCAGCGTCAGGCCGATGATGGCCGCGCTCTCCCAACGGTAGATCGACCGTTGTAGGATGGCGCGCGCCGCCCGTTTTTCGAGTTCGTCCCGCACGTTGCGTTTGGTCATGGATCTAGAAGTAAGTGGACAGGATCTTGTACAGCTCGCGGATGGTCTCCAGGTCGCCCTCGCGCACTTGGCCGCCGGTTGGCTCGGAGATCGCCTCCAGCGTATTCATGTCCGCGTCGTCACCGTAGGCGATGGCAAAGACGACCACCGGCAGCTCGGAACTCTGCATCTGTCGTACCAGGGCGCGCAGGCTGGTCTGCGAATAGTTCTCGCGGCCGTCGGTCATGACCACGATGGCGTTGATCCGTTCTTGATCGCCCAGATCCTGCAGCCGCTGGTGGGCGACATAGACACCGTCCAGCAGGGCCGTATCACCCGCGGCGAGCAGGCTGTCGACCGCCGACTCCAGGGCTGCCCGGTTGTTGCCCAATTCATCCAGATAGACGACGGTGTTGACCTCGCTGGCGAACTGGATGAGGCCCACCCGTTCGATATCGCCCTCGATCTGCGCCAAAAAGATGCGCAGGGCTTCCTGGGCCTGGGCCAGCTTTTCGCCGCGCATGCTGCCCGAGGTGTCGACCACCAGGTAGACGTTGGTATGGCGCTTGGTGTACCACCAGGCGTCGCGCACGACCTCGATCACACTGGCGCCCGGGATCTGTAGCGTGGTCTGCGGCTCCGACGGGTTGACGCCGTTAAAGGCTGTCAGTGGCGATTCGGCGCCATCCAGGGGCGTGCCCAGGTCGGCGGGCCGGTAGCCGTGGCCCAGCAGCAGTTGCTGCGAGTCGGCCGATAGCAAAAAGTCACGGAAGCGGGCGAACACCTGGCGGTCGTACGGGGTCAGTGCCGCCGACTCGAGCAGGGCCAGCGGGTGATCCTCCCACAGCGTGCCCTCCGCCGGATAGAGGGCCACCAGCCGTTCTCGATCGCCGCGCCGGGCGTTGTAATCGACCACCATCTGCTCCTGGACGACAAAGGCGTCCAGAAAGCCGCGGCCTTCGCCCAGGGCCTGCTCGATGAGGGCCGGTTCGTTCCCTTCGCCGTAGTACTGGACTGTTCTCTCCAATTCGGCGACATAATCCAAGGTGCTCTGGGCGGTAACGTCCTCCACCGTCAACCCGCGCGTTTTGCCCGCGCCGGCATAGAACTCGGCCAAGGTGGCCAGCAGGCCGCTGGCCGAGCTGGTGGAGGGATGGCTCCACCGAAAATTGGGATCGGACTGGGCCCGGTCGAGCAGATCACCCCAGCTGATGGAGCGGTCCGGCCAGCCGAACTCGCGAGCCAACCCCTCCCAGGTGGCGATGACCACCGGGCTGACCGCATAGCGCACCGTCTCGCCTAGCAAGGGGGCCGCCTCTTCGCCCTGTTGCTGGCTCCAGGCCGCCTCCAGCTGGCCCAGCCACACGCTCGAGTCGGGTGTCAACGCCTCAAAGGTGGCGCTGCCATCCAGTGCGGCATCGACCATGGCTTCCGGATCGAAGCGGACCGCCTCAACGCGCATGGTCTCGCCCTCCGCCGTCTCGAACTGGGCGGCATTGAAACGCTCGACCAGCTGGCTAAAGGCCGGCTCCTTTTCCGGTGAGTAGGCCACCGTCAGGGCCACCGGACTGGCGGCCGAGCCCGGCTCGTCGCCGCCTTCCAGCATGCGGTTGATCAGGGCATAGGCGCCGCAGCAGAAGGCAAAGGTCAGGAACAGGACGACCATCAGCAGCACGAGGACGATGCGCACGCTGCTGGAGCCGCTGGAACGCTGTGTAGAACGCGTGGTCATGGTCTCTTTCCCCTACGCCTATTGGCCGGCCACATTCAAGTCGAACCAGCGCAGCAAGGTCTGGAGCACGTCGCGGTCCGGGTAGCGCATGGCGGTGGTACGGGGGACGACGCCGAGCACGCCCTGCTCCGCCCATTGGTCAAAGAGGCTGCCCGACCCGGTGACCGGCACAGCGGGATTGGCCGGACGCAGGCCATAGGCCAGGGCCTGCTGCTGCACGTCCTCGGATAGCAGGTACTGTTGGAATTCGAGAGCGGCGTTCTTTTCCAGGGCGGTAGTCTCGGGTCCCATCCAAACGGTGAACGGAAAGTCGAACCAGGTCACATATTCGGGGTAGACGATGCGCATCGGCTCGGCCCAACGGGTCTGCAGGCCTTGCATGTTGACCAGCAGATCACTTTCCAGCAACAGGCCGGCATCGCCGGTGGTGTAGCCAAAGAGGGCCAGGTCGGAGGCGGTGTAGGTGCCCCCCGACAGATCACTCATCGAACTGAGAATCTCTTCCAGCCAGGTCTGAAACTCGGGATCGGTCACATCTTCGACGCTGATGTTCGTCTTGCCATAGTACTCGCCGGCGGCGGCGATCATGGCCTGCAGGCCGCTGACGTTTTTGCGCGGGCTGGGGATGGCCAGCTTGAAGTAGCCCCAGTCGCTTTCTCCGCCCAGCTCCGCCCAGCCGCTGGGGGCGATGGCGGCATCGTGGATGGTCTGCCACGAGATGTCGCCGTAGGCGGACTCGAGCACAGCGGCCCGGCTGTCATAGATGCCCCACGTCAGCAACGAGGTCGCCAGCGGGCGCGCCCGGTACTCGCCATCGGTGAGGAACACGTCGCGTCCTAGCCGTTCTTTGTAGACGGCATTGACCAGCTCGACCAGGTAGCGGCTGTCGGGGATCCAGGCGGTGGGCAGGGGTTCCATCGATTCCTGCTCGTAGCGCCCTTTGGCCACCAGCCCATCCATCGGAGTCACGCGGACGTGGATGGGGTGCCCCTCCAGGGTGCGCTCCTCGGCGTTAAACTGGTGGGCGGCTTCCTGCACCCAGTCGGCCACCGGCAGGGCGGCCGCGATCTGGACTTCCAGGGGTTGGTCGTCGTCGACGGGGCTGACCGGGCCCGGCTCCTCGTCGCCCAATTGGGTCCAGATCAACCCGCCGGCAACGACCAGCAGCGCCAGGGCTATGATCGCGAAAAATATGATGCGTGTTCGGTTCATACTACCATCCTTCTGTGGTACCGCACCTTGTCCAGTGACGACCGCCGAGCGCGCAGAGAGTGCGAGGATCGACCTCTGGCGTTCTCTGGAGCTCGGCGGTCAAGGATTCAATGGAATAGTGTGCCGCGCGTTTGGTCGTGACCGGTCAGTCGCTCAGGCCCAGGCGCGCTTTGCGCTCGGCCAATTGGGCCTCAAGCATGCCCTTTTCCAGCACTTCGTCCATCTGCGCATCGAGGCTGTCGGCCAGCATCTCGCTGCGGGCGGAGGCTTTGTCCAGACGGGCGCGAATGCCCTCGGCCACCCGGGAGATGTCGTCGTCGCCGGTGCCCATCAGATCGTCCAGCGATTTGATGGCCTTGGCCGTGATCTCTTTGGAGCGAGCCAAGTCGAGCAGCGCTTGCAGCTCCTCGCGCTCCTGCTTGACCGTGGTCAGCTTTGCTTCCAGCTTGAGGCGGGCATCCTTCAGATTCTTGAACTCTGACTCTTGCCGGGCGATCATCTCATCGTAGTTCTGGATGAGGCGGCCGACCGAGTTGAGCTTGCTCTGCGCCGCGAGCGCCAGATCCTCCTTGCCCTCCCGCAAGAAGATGTCGATGTTGCGGTCCAGTTCGGCCGCTCGCTCGTCCAGGTCGGACTTTTTGCGACGCAGGGTCTTGAGTTCGCCGCCCACCGTGGCGACGGCGTCTTCCAGATTCTCCAGATTGTCCTCCACTTCGCGGACGTATTGGTCAAAAACCGCCAGCGAGTTGGCTTTGAGCGCCGAGTCTACCATGGCGTGCAGATTGGCCGAAATGAGCGTCTGGACTTTTTCTAGCAAGCTTGCCATCTGTTTTCCCTCCCAACGTGAGATTTTGGTACAGATCGTTGGCCCTTGGCATCGGAATCATTCTATCACGACCGGTCGGGTGCTGCATGACCGGCTGCTGACAGCCGTCTGACGGATGGGGAACCTACGGTGTTACGAGTTTATAGCCCCGGCCCCGTACGGTGATGATATACTGTGGTTCGCGGGGCTCGGGCTCGATCTTGGCCCGTAGCCGGCTGAGCAGTTTGTCGATGCGCGCGTCGTCGACCTGGTCGATGTATTCTTCGCCCCAGACCTCTTCTACGATCTGGAACTTGTCGCAGATCTTGTTCAGGCGGCCGTACAGCAGCAGCAAGAGCCGGTACTCCAGGTCGGTCAGGGTTGGCGTCTGTTTGCCGTTGACCCACACGTTGCCGCTTTCCACGTCGACGCGCACGCCTTCGTGGCGCCGTCGCCGGGTGAGACGCTGGCGCCGCACAAAACCCTCAAATACCGGGGAGAAGAGCAGCCCCTTCGGACCGGCGACCACGCCCTTTTTCTGCAGCGAGTCGAGCGCTCGTTCGTCCACGTCCTCCGCTCCAACGATGGCCATCAGGGCGTCTTGTTGCGATTCGGTCAAATCGTCCCACAGCTTGCGGCACTCGCCCTGGACATTCAGATCGCGATCCAGTTGCTCGCGCACTTGGCGGTGGATCAACCAGTCCTGGCCGGCATCGCGTACCGGCTCGCCGGTGACGTCGCCTAGCGCCCGGCAGACGGCCAGCAAGAGTCCTAGGTGACCGTCGGCGTGGTGGCGCAAAAAGCCCACGTCCTCCGTGTCGAAGGTGTATCCCTCCTGGCCCGCGACCCAGTGCACGATCTGTTGCGTGTCCTGTTCGGCCAGCGGTCCCAAAAAGCGGGTAAAGGGTTCAAAGAGCTCGACAAACTCGTCGACGTCCCGCCCGCGGCGAATGTTGGACAGCCGCCGGTTGGTGGCGGTCACAAAGCTCATCCGCTCGCGGTACTTGTCCTTGAGGGCGCGCAGGTTGAGAAAAGCGCGGCCTTCGATCTGTTCGAACGGCTCGTCGAACTCGTCGAACAACAGCACTAGATTGTGTTTCGTCCCGCGGCACACGGCGGTGAGGCCTTCGCTGAAGCTGAGCGAGATCTGGAAGGCGCTGGGCGGGGAGACGAGGGTATGGTAGGCCTGCTGCAGGGTGTTCAGGTACTCGGCGGTTGCATCCAGCCGTGTCAATTCCTCCAGCAGGCAACGCAGCACCAGCTCGTAGAACCCTTGCTCGCTCGCCTCGAGCATGAGGTTAAAGTCGACGTAGACAAACACATACTCTTGGCCCTGGGCGTCGAGCAGTTGCTGGTGCACGCTTTGCAGGGCCAGG
>JASFOV010000301.1:0-6066 GCA_050116355.1 Anaerolineae bacterium | reverse complement strand
AGCATGGCCATCATTGGTCGCTATCCGGTGTGGATGCACGACGACTGGGTTGCCTTTACGGGTTGTGACTATTGGGTTGCGGGTGGGGGGTCCAAGTGTGGCATCTACCGTATGCCTAGCTGGAGCGGTCCGCCAGCCATGGTCCATCCTGGCGATCTCACTATGCGCGCTACTGACAACCACGGCGGTCTATTGCTCTACATGAGCCAGGAGACCGGCGACTGGGAGGTGTATGTCATACCCAGTCAAGGTGGACAGGGGCGTTCGCTGTCTGAGGGCGCTGGGTACCAGGACGGTTTGGGTACCTTCTCGCCGGATGGCAAGATGGTGGCCTTTGCTTCGAACCGGGGTGGCAGCTGGGCGGTTTGGGCGCTGGGGGCCGATGGCTCGGGGCTCACCAAGCTGTTTGATCTGCCCCAGCCCCTGAGCGGGGACTGGACGGATGAGCATATCTCCTGGGGCCCGTAAAGCGGACTGACCCCGGTCACCAATCAAGACGAAGAGGAACCCGGGCATACGGTTGGGGGCCCGGGTTTCTCCTATAGACAGGGAGAGACGGTCGCTGCATGATGATTACCATTCTTGGACTGGGGCCGGGGAATCCCCAGCACTTGACCCAAGAAGCGTGGGAGGTTCTAAGTCAGGCGCGGGAGGTCTACTTGCGCACCTCGCGGCACCCGACCGTGGCGGCTCTACCCACTCATCTTGCTCTTCACAGTTTTGACGAACTGTACGAGACCTTGAGCGACTTTGCGACGGTCTATGAGACCATCGCTGAGCGTATCGTAGACCTGGGGCGCCAGTTGCCGGGTGTGGTCTATGCTGTGCCGGGCCATCCCCTCGTTGGCGAATCCTCGGTCATGTTGGTTCTGGCCCGCGCCCGTGAAGAGGGGGTACCCGTACGCTTGGTGGCCGGCCTGAGCTATATAGAGCCGGTTCTCGCTGTCCTGGAGCTGGACGGGATGGATGGGTTGCAGCTGGCAGATGCCGTCGAACTGGCGGCTCTGCACCATCCGTCGCTTGATCCCGACCGACCGGCATTGATCGGCCAGCTGTATGGCCAGCGGCTGGCGAGTGAGGTCAAGCTGACGCTGTTGAACGCCTACCCCGCAGAGCACCCGGTCACCCTGGTCCGGGCTGCAGGGACAGCGGACTCGGCCGTGCATACGGTAGCCCTTCACGAATTGGATCACGGCCAGAAGGTGGATCACCTGACCACGCTCTATGTGCCACAGTTGCCTGAACCTGGGGGGCTTGCTTCGTTTCAGGAGACCGTCGCCCGGCTGCGCGCCCCAGATGGTTGTCCGTGGGATCGCGAGCAGACGCATCAGTCTCTGCGGGCGACACTGCTGGAAGAGACCTATGAAGCGCTGGCAGCACTCGATGAAGAGGATGACGATAAACTCTGTGAGGAATTGGGCGACGTCCTGATGCAGGTGGCGATGCACGTGCAGATCGCGACCGAAGAGGGGACCTTTCAGTTTGCGGATGTCATTGGCCGCATCGACGCCAAACTGAAACGCCGTCATCCTCACGTCTTTGGCGATCTGATCGTGCAAGACTCGGCCGAGGTTCTGAGTAATTGGGAGATGATCAAGGAGCAAGAGCGGTCGAGTTCCGGGGGTGAGAGTGTCCATCGCTCGCGGCTGGATAGCGTACCGGGCATTCTCCCGGCCTTGGCCCGGGCACAAGCCCTGAGCGACCGGGCTGCCCGGGTTGGCTTTGATTGGACCGATGTGGACGGCGTCTTGGACAAAGTCGCAGAGGAGGTTGCCGAGCTGCGCGATGTCCTTGCCCCGGAGGCACGTGCCCGGGAACTTGGAGATTTGTTGTTCTCCATTGTGAATGTTGCCCGCTGGCTAGATATCGACGCCGAGACTGCCCTGCGGGGCACATGCGATCGCTTTATCGGACGGTATGCCGCGATGGAACGTATGGCCCGGGCACGAGGAGTAGATCTTACCGATCTGTCTCTGGCAGAGCAGGACGCGCTGTGGGAGCGGAGCAAACGGAATGAAACTGATCCAGGTTGGGAGTCAGGTTCTTGACAAATTGGTTCTTTGAGACTACAATCCGCACCGGATTGCGATCTGGATAATGGAAAACTGGTACGCACTCTACACAAAACCCAGAAAAGAGCGCCAGGTGAACACCTTGCTGCGCGGACGGGGGATCGAGACGTACCTGCCGACAGTGCGGCGCAAGGTGCGCCGCCGGGACCGGCCCGACCGGGTGATCTTTTTTCCCCGCTACCTCTTTGCGCGCCTGGATTTTGACATCATCCCCTTGTCGTCCGTGGCCTGGATGCCTGGTGTAAGACGAATTGTGAGTTCGGGCAGCCAGCCGACACCTGTGCCGGACGAGGTCGTTGAGTTGGTTCGCGGGCGACTTGAGGAGATAGAAGAGGTCAGGTACGGGAATCTCCGACAGGGTGACCGGGTGCGGATCACCTCCGGGCCTCTCCGCGATCTGGAAGCTATCTTTGACCAACCGACATCGTCGGCCGATCGGGTTCGCATTCTCCTCGATGTCATGGGGCGGCTGACGTCTGTGGAGATCGACCCGTCTGAGATCAAGCCCATTTAGCCTATCCGGTGCCCATGGCGCGCTCCGACTATGGTTGGGGGTGCGCTGCTCTGGTGGGGCGACTGGGCCAAGAAAAGCTCGATTCAGGTTCTGGCACACGACCTGTGCCAGAACGGCGGAGCCTGCCCAGACTTGGTGTCCAAATACGGAGGAATAGATTGAAAGCACTAGTAACTGGTGGGGCTGGATTCATAGGGAGCAACCTCACCAACAGGTTGGTAGGCGAGGGCCACGATGTTGCGGTATATGATAATCTCTCGCGCCCGGGTTCGGTGAAGAATGTCGCTTGGCTGCGTGAGTCGCATGGCGACCGGTGGACTCTGGAGCAGGCGGACATCCGCGACTATGACAGATTGCGCCGGGCGGCCGGTGATGTAGATGTGATCTACCATTTGGCCTCGCAGGTGGCCGTGACGACCTCTGTTCAGGATCCGCGGCATGACTTTGAGGTGAATGCCCTGGGGACATTCAATGTGCTAGAGGCCGCACGACAGTCCGGACGCAGGCCCATTGTGCTCTATGCTTCGACGAACAAGGTCTATGGGGGCATGGAGGATGTTGTGGTGGAGGAGTTGGAGGATGGGTACGCCTACCGCGACTATCCCGAGGGCATCCCTGAGACCCATCCCCTTGATTTTCACTCGCCCTATGGCTGCTCCAAGGGAACCGGGGACCAGTACGTTCGCGATTATGCCCGGATCTATGATCTACCCACGGTTGTGTTCCGCCAGAGTTGCATCTATGGCCTAAGACAGTTCGGGGTGGAGGATCAAGGATGGGTGGCCTGGTTCACCATCGCTGCGGTCACGGGCAGGCCGATCACAATCTTTGGCGATGGCAAGCAGGTCCGCGATGTGCTGTGGGTCGATGATCTGATCGATCTCTTTCAGCTCGCCATCCAGCGGATCGATGTGGCTGCGGGCAAGGTCTACAACGTGGGTGGTGGTCCGGCGAACACGCTGGCGGTGTGGCACGAGCTGGGACCGATGCTGGAGGCACAGCTGGGCCGCACCATAGCGGTTCGCTATGACGATTGGCGACCAGGCGATCAACGCATCTTTGTGGCCAACATCCTGAAGGCCGAACAAGAATTGGGCTGGCAGCCGATTGTGGGCAAACAGGAAGGGGTGCGCCGGCTGTACGAGTGGGTGGCAGCCAACCAGGGGCTCTTCGGCGGGCCGTGACCGGTAGCAGGTCGGCCTGGCCTTGGGCTATTGCACGATGCTCTGTACCGCGTGAATGATGGCTGAGCAGTTCAAGACCCTGCCCCGCTGGTTGGCCTATGCCGATCTGGCGATGGTGGTATGTGCCGGCGCCCTGTGGTATGTCCGGCCCCAGGTGGGTCCCTGGCCGCTGGTCCTGGCGCTGGCACCGTGGGGCATTCGCTATGTGCTCACCGGCCGGCTGACACACCGCACCCAGTTTGACGCGCCCTTTTTGATTTTCTTGCTGACAGCCGGATTGGGCGTGTGGTCGGCCTTTGACCGCCAGATTGCTTGGTCCAAATTCTGGCTGCTGGTGGGGGCTGTCCTCCTCTGCTATGCCCTGGCCAATGCCCAGATCCTGGGCCAGGTGAGGGCTTGGTTGTTGGTGTTGGTCGGCGTGGGCGCGGCAGCCTTGTTTCTGATCAGCAATGACTGGGACGTACAAGGGGCCAAGCTGGAGCTGGTGGCCAGTCTGGGGCGAACGTTGCAGGCATCCTTGCCCGCCCTACAGGCTTTCCGGCTAAATGCCAATGTGGCCGCTGGCCTGATGGCCACTGTGGCACCCTATGCTGGCTGGGCTACCGTCCATGGTTGGCGGGGGATCCGACGCAGGTCCGAATCCCAGGGGATGCGCCCTTGGCTGGTGTTTGGTTTGGGCCTGAGCGCCTTGGCACTGATCCTCTTTGGCCTGGGGATGGCGGCTTCGCGGGGGGCGTGGCTGGCGTTGGCCGGCGCCTTACTGCTGGCAGGAGTGTGGGGCGTCTCCGGCCGGTTGAGCCAGGGCCAGCGCGGCAAGCGAGCCTGGATGCTGATTGCCCTGTTGCTGGCTGTTGCTGCGGCGCTCTCGGCTGGGGTCTTGGTCTGGACGGGAAGCTTGCAGGCTGCGCTGGGGCTGTTGCAGGGTCCTGAGGCTGGACTTGACCGGTTGGGGCTCTGGCGAAATAGTCTGGTCCTGGTGCGTGACTATCCCTTCGTCGGGGCGGGTCTGGGGAGCTTTCCCCTCCTATACTCAACGTATGCGCTGCTGATCCACGTGGCGGCCATGACGCACAGCCACAATCTGTACATCAGCGTCGTGGTAGAGCAAGGGATCTTTGGCCTATTGGCTTTGGTTTGGATGTGGCTCCTGTTTGGCCGGGCGGCCTGGCACAAGCTTTCTGAGCCGGGGACTGGTTCAGAGAATGGTGTGCTGGCGGCGGCTGTCTTGTCGTTGACCACGATCCTCATCCACGGCACCATCGACGATGTACTCTACAGCAGCGGAGGGGCTCTGCTGCTGTTCACGCCGTTGGCCTTTGCTGCGGCGCGTCCATCCGAACGGCGCGCAGCAGCGCGGCGGTGGCTGGCGTGGGGGTTGCCCGTGGCCGTCCTTCTGTTGGTGGTTCTGGCTTTGCTGTGGCGAGGGCCGCTTCTGTCGCTCGTCTTCTCCAACTGTGGAGCTGTCCAACAGAGCCAGGCGGAGTTGGGTGTCTACTCATGGCCGGAGTGGCCCATTCAGGATGCGGTGCGCCGCGAGGTAGATCTCAGCCCGGCAGTGGCGTCGTACGAACGGGCCCTCGTTCTCGATCCACACAACGCCACGGGCAACCGGCGTCTGGGCATGATCGAGCTCTCGCTGGGCGAGTACGAAGATGCTGCGGAGCACCTGAAAGCAGCTTATGCCAGCGAGCCCTGGAGCGAGACGACACGGCAGCTGTACGGGGAGGCGCTCATCACTGCTGGCCAGGTGGTAGAGGGACAGGCTCTGTGGTCCCGGGTGGTGGGGGGGCAGGATCAACTGCGGGCACGCATCTTCTGGTACAAGTATATCGGTGACGAGAAGCGGGCGGCGTGGGTGCGGCAAGCGGCTGGGGACCGGTGACCGGCCCGCCTGCTCCAGTCTCCGAGAAAACGAGCACGGGTGGTGGGCTGCGCCTGTACCTATCGCGGCAGGCCACCAGCCCGAGCCGATATGTCTGGGAGCAACTGATCCTGACCCTGTTCGGCTGGATTCCGACGGTCCTCGGCATTGGCTTGCGGGCCTATGCCTACCGCTTGATCATGCGCTTGGAGGGGGTAGTCGCTGTTGAGCGAGGGGTTCGCATCCGCTTTGCCGACCAGGTGCGGCTGGGTCATGGTGTGTATCTAGACGAGGGGGTGTACCTGCACGCTTGTCCAGCAGGCATCACCATTGGGTCCGATAGCTTGGTGATGCACCATGCTGAACTGCATGTGTACAATTTCCGGAACTTGCCCAATGCTGGGATCCAGATTGGCTGCGACTGTCTCATCGGCG
>JASFOV010000300.1:0-6066 GCA_050116355.1 Anaerolineae bacterium | reverse complement strand
GAGTTTGACGGTGCCGATGTAGACGGCGGTGGCGTTGGTACTGGCGCGCATCGGTGTGAAGACGGCCTCGATGTGGTTGGCGTCCTGGTCCTGGGCCTCGTCGATGACGAGCAGGTGATGGGCGGTCTGGCCTCGGGCGGCGGCTTGCGGGTGGCTGGACAAGAAGAGGACGGCGGCTTTCCCCAGAGTGCGGCGGGTGGGCTTGCGTTTGGTGGCCCAATGTCCGGCGTTCCACACGTTGCCGAGTCGAGATTCTAGGCGGTCGATGCCCATACCGAGCCCGTCGCCGACGGCGCCGTAGACCATGTTGCCTCCGGTGCGTTGGTAGAGGTTGAGCAGGTAGGTTAGGAGCTGGGCGACCATTTCGTTCTTCCCGGCCTGCCGGGGGAAGACGATCAGGAACTCCAAGCCGCGGTTGTTGAGCACACTGTCAAGGATGGCGCGGGCGGGCTCCAGCTGGTAGGTGCGGAGTGGCCTCTTGATGACTAGATTGGAAAAGTGCGATATGTCAGCCAGGTACCGGAGTACCGCCCCGAGCAGTCCTTCCCTCACAGTTCGACTCCCCATTCGGCCGAGAGTTCATCGAGGGCCAGGTCGATGGCCTGGCTCAGTTCGTCTGCCGCCGGATCCGACAGGGCTTGCTGGTCGCGCAGCAGCCGGCCCAGCCGCGAGGCGTTCTGCCCATGCAGCGCCAAAAGCCGGACCAGTTCGCGGAGGGAAGGTGCGTCCTTCTCCAGGCAGTGGTCGATCAGCGCGCTGAGTCGCTGCTGCTTGACCGCCAGGTCGGCAATGGTCGCCGCGATGATCTCAGCCTGGCGAGGGGGCTGGGCCTTGCTCCACACCTCATCCGCCGGCCATTCTGGCTCTGGCGTCGCGGCGTGCTGCGCGGGGTGAGGGCTTTCGTCCCGCGATGGGTTCATCGCGTCACTTCCTTCTCCGCACGGCGATGGCCCGCACAAGGTGAAAAGTGAGGCGATAGAGGGCGCTGCGCAACGGATGGGGTAGCCAAGAATAAAGCATTGATCGATCCTCCTCTGCTCATGATGTTGTTCACGAACTCTATTATAGAACATATGTGCGGATCTCTAAACCACCAGTTTTACGAATTTCGCCGTTGCATTGCAGTGTGTCACAGATCATCCTGGGATTGCTTTGCCTTTTTGCCGGGACAATGGTACAATCGGCTCCAGATCCGACTGCAAATGCTGGCTGTTGGTCGGCTTGCACCGGGCAGGTATAGGGCAATTGCCGCGACTATCGCACTTTGGCAGATCCCTTCTTCATTTGGCTACTGGGGTCGTCCTTCATCGATGGAGTGAGACAGTGGATCCGTTCGTAGACGTGCGCATTCTGGACAACTTTTATCAGACTTCGAGTTTCTTTCCAATGCCCGTGGTGCTGATCAGCACCATCGCTGAATCAGGCCGGACCAATCTGGGTCCCTATTCTCTTTGCTTCCCTTACCGGGTAGCTGGTGAGCACTCCATGATGCTCGGCACACGTCACGACAGCAACACCAGTCTCAATATCCAGCGTACCGGCGTGTGCGCCATAAACTTCATCCCTGACCACAAGCGGTACATGAAGAATTGTGTTATGCTCGGATTCCCGGGAGAGGAAACGGAGGAGAAGATGCAGAACAGCATCTTTACGCTGCAACCGTCGACGCGTACAGCCCAGGAACGCAAGCCGGGCGTCCAATATCCGGAAATTGTGCTTGAGGCGGTGCAGGTCTTCGAGTGTACTTGGGACCGTCGCTTCCCGCTCAAGGATGATCCGGCAAGTCCCGAATGCAAGTTTGTGCTGTCTATCGACAAGATCGTGATGAAGAAGAAGTGGCGTGACAGCCTGCGAAAAGGTAGGGGATTTCCGCGGTTGCCCGTCGACTATGGCTTTCGGGATAATGCCTACTTCTGGTTCACCAAAGCGGCCCGGCCGTATCGCATTCCGATACCGAAGGAAAAGGGAGTGACCACCGATGCGGTCCAGTTTGCAGCCCAACGGATCGATCCCGATATCGAGTGGCAGGAGGAGGCCTACGCCCGTCTGGTCCGCGTGCCACGTGTTTTCCTGACCCGTGTCATTCGTCAGATCCTCGAGGTTGCCAAAGAGGAAGGCGTCACTGAAATCACGCCCGAATACCTCGACAAGATCCGAGACAAGCGCAGTGGCGAGCGATAAAGAGCAGCGGGCATGCGGTCGGGCGACTGCCTTGCTGACTGGTTGTCTAAGGTCGACATAATGGAAAAAGTCTCAGAAGGGCCGGCGTACCGCATTGTCACTGCACGGTTGGTCATGCGCTGCTGGCAGCCGGCCGACGCCCCCTTGCTCAAGGCTGCGGTTGATGAAAGCCGGGAGCACCTGCGCCCGTGGATGCCCTGGGCTGATGGCCAGCCGGAACCTGTCGGCGTCGTCGTTGAGCGCCTGCGCCTCTTCCGCGGCCAGTTCGATCTGGACCGCAACTTTGTCTATGGCGTCTTTGATTCCGAGGAGGGCCGGGTCCTGGGTGGTACCGGTCTCCATCCCCGGGTGGGTGAGGGCGGGATCGAGATCGGGTACTGGATCCACGCTGGCTACATAAACCAGGGGCTGGCCACCGAAGTCTCTGGCGCCTTGACGCGTATCGCGTTTGAGATCCATGCCCTTGATCGCGTCGAGATTCACTGTGACCCGGCCAATGTTCGCAGTGCCGCCATACCGCGCAAGCTCGGCTTTTCGCACGAAGCCACCCTCCGTCGCCGGAGGGCAACTGCGGATGGGGTTGCTGGGGATACGATGATCTGGACGTTGTTCGCCAGCGAGTACCCTTCCAGTCCCGCGGCCTTGGTTTCTTTCAAAGCCTTCGATGTCCTTGGCAACCGGATTCTGTGAGCTCGCACGTAGTCCAGATGATCAACAGTATGCGAATTGCAGCTGGCAGGGCGCCTGGAGAGGGAGGTTCAATGAAAGCCATCGAGCATGTCGCCATCCTCGGCGCTGGGGCACTAGGCTCGTACTTTGCCACAAAGTTCTTCGATGCACCGGGTCTGACGACGGTGCTGATCGCTCGCGGCGAGCGCCACGAGCGGCTCAGCCGTCACGGCCTGGTCGTCAACGAGCGGCCCTACATGATTCCCGTTATCGACCCTGATGGCGTCACTGCGCCGCTCGATCTCATACTCGTCGCCCTCAAATACCACCATCTCCCGGCGGCCGTCCCTGATCTGAAAAACCTGCTCGGTCCGGATACGACGATCATCTCGGTGATGAATGGGCTGGACAGTGAGGAGATCATCGGCGCTGTGTACGGGATGGAAAAGCTGCTCTACGCTGTCTCGGTGGGTATTGATGCCCTCCGTGAGGGCAACCAGGTCACCTACGGCAATCCCGGTGTGCTCTACTTTGGCGAGGCGGAGAATGCCGACCCCAGTCCGCAGGTGCGGCGGGTGCAGGCCGCCCTCGATCAAGCGGCGATTCCCTACGAAATCCCGGCTGACATGATGCGCATTCTGTGGTGGAAGTTCATGGTCAATGTCGGCATGAACCAGGCTTCGGCCGTGATGCGCGCCCCCTATGGCCTATTTCAGACGTCGGCCGAGGCGCGGGCGGTGATGGACATGCTCATGCACGAGGTTATCGCCTTGGCCCAGGCCGTTGGCGTCAATCTCGGCCAGCAGGATGTGGCTGACTGGGTGCCGATCATGAACAAGCTATTGCCTACGGGCAAGACCTCCATGCTGCAGGACATCGAAGCCGGCCGCAAGACCGAGGTCGAGATGTTGGCCGGCAAGGTGGTCGAGTTGGGACAAGCCCACGGTGTGCCCACGCCGGTCAACGAGGCGATGCTGAGTATTATCCACATTCTGGAAGCAGGTGCCGCCTGACTAAGGGAGAGGTTGTTGCAGAGAGGAGTTCAAATGCGCAAGAACAGGCTTAGAGAGCGGCTGGATGCCGGGCAGCCTACCCTGGGCACACGGCTGCACGCCACCTGGTCGGCCGTGGTCGAGGCCATCGGCCACACCGCAGCCTTTGACTATGTCGAATTCCTGGCCGAGTACGCGCCGTTCGATCTGCACGACCTCGACAGTTTCTGCCGCACCGCCGAGCTGCACGAGCTGGCCACCCTGATCAAAGTCGATGCCGAGTCCCGCGCCTACGTGGCGCAGCGCGCCATCGGCGCCGGCTTCCAGGCGGTGCTCTTTGCCGATTGTCGCACGGCGGAAGATGCCCGCGACTGTGTCCGCTGTGTCCGCCCTGATACCCCCGGCGATGGTGGCACCTACGGCGCGGCCATGCGCCGCATGGCCTACATGACCTATGGCGGCGGACCCGACTATGTGCAGGCGCTGCGCGAGATTGTCGTCGTGCTCATGATCGAGAAGCAAGCCGCTGTCGAGAACTTGGAGGAGATCCTGTCTGTAGATGGGATCGATATGGTGCAATGGGGAGGCGTGGACTATTCGATGAGCATTGGCCGGCCCGGTGCCAAACTCACGCCGGAGGTCAAAGCTGTGGAACGCCATGTCATCGAGACGGCCCTGCGTCTGGGCGTGCCGCCCCGCGCCGAGATCGGCAGCGTGGAGCAAGCGCGCTACTATCTCGATCTCGGCGTGCAGCACTTTAGCCTAGGCGTCGACCTGTCGATCCTGTACGGTTGGTTCGCGCAGAACGGACAAGACCTCCGCCACCTGATCGGTGCGGCCTAGTCCTTGCCCTGGGTATCAAGGAGTTACCGAATGGAAACACTGCCCAGGGCCGGATTTGAGCGGGCCCGGTCGCTGTTTCGCGCCCTGTCCGAGTTTCAGCCGGCTTGCACCGCTGTGCTGGCCGGTGCCTACCCAGGCCGCGTATTCGTGGATGATGTGCGGCAGCCGGCGACTGGCCTGCTGGTGACCTCCCTCTCCGCCAACGACTTGTGGTGTTTCCTAGCCGGCGATCCAGCCAATGCCCGGTTCAACCGGGCTGTCAACCAGTTTCTGCGGGCTGGGGAAGGGGCCGGTGAGACAGTCGAAACGGTGTTCATCACCTGCCAGCCGGAGGAATGGGCCGGCAACCTGGCCGAGCTGTGCGTCCCACTGGTCCCGGCTCCGGTCCAACGGCATCACTATGTCTGTCGTCAAGCGCACCATCTCTGGCGTGACCGCCTGCCCGATCGCTTTGCCCTTCAGCGTATGGACCCGTCCCTACTGGACGAATCCGGCCTCCACCTGCCCGCTGAGGTGCGCCACACGCTGGAACGGTGGCGCGCGAAAGGCGGCGACCTGCAGGATTTTGGTTTCATGGTCCGCCACAACGACCAGGTGGTGGCCTGGGCGACCATCGATTTCGTCGCTGAGGGGGCCGGTGATGCGGGGCTCTTTACCCTGGCAGCGTACCGGCGGCGGGGGCTGGCGACTATGGCTGCCGCAGCCGCCATCGAATACGGCCTGGTGCGATGCGGGCTGTCGGCTATCCATTGGACCTGTGGGGCGCGCAACACCGGCTCGATCCGCATCGCGGAGAGATTGGGCTGTCGGCATGAGCGAGACTATGTGATGTACGTCCTGGCGTTGGACGCGGGCCAGAATTTGGCCTACCGTGCCTACGATCTGCTCGAAGCGGGCGACCACCGGCGAGCGGCTGAACTCTACGCCGACTGTTTCGCCCTGCGCGATGACCTGCCTGCTTGGGCCTATTTCGACGCTGCCCGCGCCTGGGCCGCCCTCGATGAGCTGGGCCAGGCGCTCGAGGCGCTGCGCAAGGCCGTGCGCCAGGGCTGGATGGACGTCGGGGCCGCCGAGTCCGCGGCTGAATTCGAGCCCCTGCGCGGTACTTGGGAGTGGGGCGCCATCCTGGCTCGCATGGCCGGCGCGAGCGACCGCCTCAACGAGTGACAGCCGCCACTTGCCCTGCTGTGGTGCCGGCAAGCGGTCCGCTTTGGATTTATCCATCATTCACAACAGCAGCGGGTCGAGATGTGTGCTGGAGGAAGAACTATCACAAAAGCCGCCCATCAATCCCCTGCAACCGGAACACATGGATGCCGCAGCCATCCGCCGCCGCTACGGCCCCACGTTGGTGCTGTGGGGCACGGTGGGGCGGAAGACG
>JASFOV010000299.1:0-6073 GCA_050116355.1 Anaerolineae bacterium | reverse complement strand
GCGCACGATCCGTACAAATCCAAGAAAGAGGTTCATCAAATTGCCCAAGATGCCTTCAAGACCTTGGGGCTACCACCTGAAGTCTTGCTCAAGTATCCCGTTGAGCTCTCCGGTGGCATGAAACAGCGCACCGTGATTGCCATCTCTGTGATCCTCTTCCCCAAGGTGCTCATTGCCGATGAGCCCTCCTCCGCCCTCGATGTGACCACCCAAAAGATGGTCATCAAGATGCTAAAGAACTTGATGGAGAATGGGTACGTCAAATCGATGATCTTTATCACGCATGAACTTCCGTTGCTGTACAACGTGGCGGATGATATCATGGTCATGTATGCAGGACAGATGGTGGAAAAGGGAAGCGCAGAGGAAGTTGTGTTTGACCCACTCCATCCATACTCCAGGGGCCTGATGGGCTCGATCATTGTGCCCGAAAGCGGCTTGCGGGATGTCGAATTGACGGCCATTCCTGGGGTGCCACCGAACCTGAAAGCTCCGCCGTCGGGTTGCCGGTTTGCGGAACGCTGCAAGTATGTCCGGACGGAGTGCACGGTTACGTCTGTCCCGCTGTACGATGTGGGGGGTGGTCGCTCGTACCGTTGCATCATACCGGAAGACGCACTGAGGGAGATTTATCAGAGGGAGGCCCAAGACGATGCCGGATGAGAAAAGCATATGCCTGAGCGGGCGAGGGCTCACGAAAGTGTTTGGTTTTGGCCGCACGCGAACGGTCGCCGTCGACCATGTGGATTTCGATTTCCACGAGGGCGAAGTTATCTCCCTCGTGGGTGAATCAGGCAGCGGCAAGACCACGTTGGCCAAGATGCTGTTGGGCTTGATCAACCCGACCGAGGGAGAGGTCTACTTTCAAGGAAAAAGACGCGATATCGGTAGTCAGCGCAAGAAAAAGGACTACTGGAGAAATATCCAGGCCATCTTTCAGGATCCTTACTCTTCCTACAACATATTTCGTCGGATCGATGCCGTGCTCTTGGATTGTATTCACATGCGAGGCGGCCGGAGGCTGCCGCGTGAGAAAAAAGAAGAGATGATGGTAGAGGCATGCGGCTTTGTCAACCTCAAGTTCGACGAATTGACCAACAAGTATCCGTTTGAGCTTTCCGGCGGGCAACAGCAGCGCCTAATGATCGCCCGCATCTTCCTGCTCAAGCCCAAGATCCTGCTGGCCGATGAGCCAACCTCCATGATCGATGCCTGTTCGCGTGCGACCATCCTGGACATGCTGATGCAATTGCGTGACGAGATCGGCATGACCATTGTCTTCATCACCCATGATATTGGTCTGGCGTACTATGTTTCTGACAACGTCTACATCATGGAGCATGGCAAAATGGTTGAACACGGATCCGCCGATGAGGTGATTCTACATCCGAAAGAGGCGTATACCAAACGGCTGATCGATGATGTGCCCAAGATCTATGAGGAGTGGGATCTCTCCACGGTGTAACCCCTTTCTCTTGACCCCGTACCGAGCGAGATCTAAAGAAGGTCACACAGGCAGGTAGATGAGCATGGCGTCCAACGGCCACACGAACCGATTACTGGGGTATCCCGCCGATGCTCGTCTCTTGATCGTCAATGCCGACGATTTCGGCATGTGCCATGCGGTGAATGAAGCCATCATCCGCGCTTTGAAAGAGGGCATCGTCTGCTCCACCACCTTAATGGTCCCCTGTCCCTGGATGCTACACGCCATGGACTTCCTCACCAGCCATCCGGAGATACCCTTTGGTGTCCACCTCACGGCCATCTCTGACCGGCCGTATTACCGTTGGCGGCCGGTGACCGCCAGGGAAAAGGTGCCCTCCCTACTCGATGGGGCAGGCTATTTCTACGACTTTGAGCACATGTCCGACTTTATGGCTCAGGTCAGGCTCGATGAACTGGAGGTGGAATTCAGGGCGCAGATCAACGCCGTGCTGGACGCGGGGCTGCGTCCCACGCACCTGGACTGGCATTCTCTGCGTATCGGCTACAGAGCCGACATATTTGACGTCATGGTGCGGCTGGCCAGGGAGTATGGGCTGGCGCTCCGGGTCGCGGGCCAATCCTGGATCGAAAAACTGCAGAGCCAGGGGTTGCCCACCAACGATTACGATTTCCTGGATAGTTATGGCCTCGACCCGGCCAGCAAAGCAGGCCGCTATGCTCAATTTCTACGCGAGCTGCCTGTGGGCCTGAGTGAGTGGGCGGTGCATCCCGGTCTCGATAGCCCCGAATTGTTGGCGCTAGAACCTGGTCAGGATCGCGTCCGCCAGACCGATTTTGACTTCCTGGTCTCTGAACAGGCAAGAGAGTTGGTCCGGAAGGAAGGGATCATCCTCCTCGACTATCGAGCTTTGCAGGCTGTGTGGGAAGAAAAGTGAGTATATGGGAAGAGAGATAATGCATATTCAACCTTTGACGGGTGCCTGGCAATTTCGCCAGGTGGGTGCCTCCCAGCGGGGGGTGGAAGAGTGGTTACCGGCCACTGTCCCCGGCGGCGTACATACCGATTTGCTGGCTTTGGGCCGCATCCCCGACCCATTTGTGGGCGATAATGAGCGTCGCGTGCAGTGGGTGGCTGAAACCGATTGGGAGTATCGCTATCGGTTTGCCGTCGCGCCTGATCTCTTGCGCCAGCCGCACATCTGGCTGGTGTGCGATGGCCTGGATACGTTGGCCACCGTCCGCCTGAATGGTCACGAACTGGGCCACGCGGCCAACATGTTCCGCCAGTATCGCTGGGATGTCAAGCCGCTGCTCAAGGCGGACGAAAATGAGTTGCGTATCGTCTTTGATTCCCCCGTGCGTTTTGCCGCTGCGCAACAAGCCCACCGGCCTTTGCCCGGCGTTTCGCAGGCAATTCCCGGTGGTCCACACCTGCGCAAAGCGCCTTGCCAGTTTGGTTGGGACTGGGGACCGCAGCTCCCTCCCATTGGCATCTGGAAAGGGATTCGCCTGGAGGCCATGGGCGGGGCCCGCCTGGCAGACGTCCATCTGCGCCAACATCATAGGGACGGACAGGTGACCGTATCAGCTGTCTTATCACTGGAGCGCTGGACGGATCAGCCGCTGGTAGCGCAGCTACGCATCGTTGCGCCGGATGGCGATGACGTCGTGGACGAAACGACCGTCTCCGCCAACACAGCCAGTCTCGATCTCTCCATTCCCAGCCCCCAGCTTTGGTGGCCCAACGGCTACGGTCAGCAGCCGCTCTACCGGGTGTCCGTCACGCTGCACCAGGGCCAAGATCTACTGGATCGGCGCCAGTACCAGCTGGGTCTGCGCACCCTCGAACTCCGCCAGGAAGAGGACGAGTGGGGACGTTCCTTCAAGTTTATCGTCAATGGCGTGCCTATCTTTGCCAAAGGCGCCAATTGGATTCCGGCTGACTCCTTCCCCACGCGCACTACCACAGACTCGCTGGAAGCGCTCATTCGCGCCGCCGCCCAGACGCACCAGAATATGCTGCGCGTGTGGGGCGGCGGCTTTTACGAGGATGGGCGTTTCTACGATCTTTGCGACCGCTATGGCATCCTGGTCTGGCAGGATTTTGTCTTTTCCTGCAGCATTTACCCGCTCGACGATCCCGATTTCCTCGAGAACGTCCGTGTCGAAGTGGTCGAAAACATCCGACGCCTGCGACACCGGGCCAGCCTGGCCTTGTGGTGTGGTAACAATGAAATGGAATGGGGATGGGCTGATTGGGACTGGGACAAACCCGGGCTGCAGGAACTCAAGGCTACGTATGATCGTTTCTTTCACCACACGCTGGCTGGTTGGTGCGCGGCCGAAGATCCCGACCATGCCTATTGGCCCAGCTCGCCATCGTCTGATGTTCCCTTTGAGGATCCAAACGGCCACTACCAAGGGGACGCCCACTACTGGGATGTGTGGCATGGGCGCCAACCGTTCACGGCCTATCGCAGCCAGTACCCGCGCTTTATGAGCGAGTTCGGCTTTCAAGCCCTGCCGCCTCTGGACACCATCCGCACCTATGCCGCAGAGCCCGACTGGAACATGACTTCCTACATCATGGAGCAACACCAGAAGAACGCCAGCGGCAATGCGCTGATGGTGGCCCAGATGCTGGACTCCTTCCGCTTGCCTTGGGATTTCGAGTCGCTGGTGTATCTCAGCATGGTCTTGCAGGCCGAAGGGATTCGCTACGGGGTAGAGCACTGGCGCAGGCACCCGCGGCGTGTGTCGGGTACACTGTACTGGCAGTTGAACGACTGTTGGCCGGTCGCTTCATGGTCCAGCCTGGACTATTTTGGCCGCTGGAAAGCGTTGCAGTACGCTGCCCGCCGCTTCTATGCGCCGCTGTTGCTTTCGATTGAAGACGACCCTCCGTATCAATCCCTATTCCTCAGCAGTGACTTGCTCGAAGCCTGGCAGGGTTCCGTGCAGTGGGCCCTGACGACGTTGGACGGCAAGATACTGACCTCGGGGGAAAAGGCCGTGTACGTGGACCCATTGGGCGTGACGGCCATCGACAAGCTCGATTTTTCTCCATTCCTGGGTGATGATACTCGGCGGGATCTGGTGTTTGTGGCCGAGTTATGGCAGGGAGACCAGCGCCTGGCTGGGCAGACCGCCTTCTTTGTCCCCACCAAGCACCTGTCGCTCGTCGATCCCCAGATCACGTCCGCTGTGACGCTCAAGGAGGGCCTGCTGGACATCGAGCTATCGGCCCGCTCACTGGCCCGCCTGGTGGAATGCAGCTTGGCCGGCGCTGATGTGGTGTTCAGTGACAACTACTTTGATCTGCCGGCGCAGCAAGTCATCCATGTCACGGCGCCCCTGCCGGCCGGATGGGATTTGGCCACAGCCCAGGCGGCACTCAAGGTGCGCTCTGTCTACGACACCTATTCCTAGTGAACAGACTCGGCCGCTTTGGTTATACGGTTGGGCAGAGGCATATCTCATACGGAGCGATTCAATGAACAACAACGAAGAGATCGACAGCATCATGGCTAGTATGACGCTTGAAGAAAAGGCGGCCATAATTAGGGGTCAGGACTTTTGGAACACCAGAGAGGTTGAAAGATTGGGCGTCCCTTCCATATGTATGACCGATGGCCCTCATGGCGTCCGTCTGCAGGCTACCGAGGGGGGGGATCAATGACTTTCACAATACGACAAAGGCCACTTGTTTTCCAGCGCAATGCGCTGTTGCTTCTTCATGGGACACTCAGCTTGTCAAAGAAATGGGAGAAGCGATCGCCCAGGAGTGTCAGGCGTTGGGGGTGCACATCATTCTAGGGCCGGGGGCCAACATAAAGAGGACACCGCTGTGCGGCAGGAACTTTGAGTATTACTCTGAAGATCCCGTTTTGACGGGAGAACTGGGGGTGGCCTTTGTACAAGGGGTCCAAAGGCAGGGAGTGGGTACGTCGCTCAAGCATTTTGTGTGCAACAACCAAGAATATCAGCGCATGACGATCAGTGCCGAGGTTGATGAAAGAACTCTCCACGAGACCTACCTGGCCGGCTTTGAGAGAATCATCAAAGAGTCGGAGCCCTGGACGGTGATGGCCGCCTATAACAGAGTGAACGGTACCTCTGTGTGTGAGAGCCACTACTTGCTCACCGAAATCCTGAGGGAGCAATGGAACTTCCAGGGGATAGTCGTGTCCGATTGGGGTGCAGTATATGCCAGGGACAAGGCGCTAGCCGCTGGTTTGGATCTGGAAATGCCTGGCTACGAGGGGCTGAACGACAGCAAGGTGATCCAGATGGTCCAAACTGGGCAGCTTGACCAAAGGGTCCTCGACGGTGCAGTCAGAAGGATATTGAGGACTGTCTTTATGGCCGTCGAGGGTGCGCAGGAGGGGGCGACATTTGATCCGGATGTTCATCATGCCCTGGCCCGGAGAATCGCCGGTGAATCGATTGTCCTGTTGAAGAATACGGATGCCTTTCTTCCTCTGGACAAGCAGCTGAGATCCTTGGCTGTCATCGGTAGGTTCGCCCGTAGCCCGCGCTACCAAGGAGAAGGAAGCTCGCGGATCAACCCGACAAAGCTGGATACGGCCGATACCGAGATAGCAAAGCTGCTGGGAGATGGCAC
>JASFOV010000298.1:0-6075 GCA_050116355.1 Anaerolineae bacterium | reverse complement strand
CCAGTTGCACAAATGTTACGCTAGGCCGCACCGCTTCCAGGTCACTGCCAGTTTGGTCTGCACCTCGACAACCGAAACCTCGATGTGCGCCAGTCCCTGGTCTCTGCTTTCGGAAACGCGGTAAGGGCCGTCAGCGACGAGATAGATCGCCGCTGGAAAGGAACCCGCTCCAGGCTGGGCGAATGCGCCGAGAAGACCTGCAGGCGATCGAATATATGGTCCCTCATGTTGAACAAGACGACCTGCGAACAATCTTCCTCAACCGATCTGATGTCCAAGCAGTGGTGACCGGCTCTAGCTCAGGACCTGGGCCAGGTCGGCCGGTGTGACGCCTGGGCTGTCGATGCCCCGTTCGGCATAGAAACGGCGGATGACCGGCTCAGCTTCGCCGGCGGGGAGGCCACGCAGCGCTGTCTCTAACTCGGCCAGTTGGTGCGCCGGATAGAAGAAAAAGTCCCCAGAGAACGAGACGGCTGCGATGCGCTTGTCCTGTAGCTCGACAGTGGCGCGGATCAGCCCACCGGGCGCCTTGTGTGTCCTGTGCTGCACCTGGAGGCCAGACCGGATGGTCAGCGACCGCCCCGGTCGAGGGCGCCGGCGATGGAGTGTCCACTCGTCGCCCGACATCCGTGGTGCCAGTGCGCCGGCCTGAGCTCGCCAGGCGGCATCGACCGTTGTGTGCACGGTAAGCGGTCCCAGCACATCGGCGAAGGCAGCGGCCAACAAGTCCCATAGCTCCTCGTGCGGCGGAGCAGAACCCAGCTCCCGGCGGATGGTCGAGAGGTTGTCGTGCAGGGTCTGGTAGACCTTGTCCCGAAACTTTTCGTCCGGCACCTGGAGAACTTGGGCCATGCGCTCATAGTCAAAGTCGGCGATCAGATTGCCAACCAGTACGATGTAGTCCCCCATCTCTGCCGCGCCATTGCCCGAGATCTTGCGCCCGTTGGCAATGATGTCGTTGACCGGCCGGTATTCGGCGGGGATGCCCAGCGCTTGGTAAGCGGCAATGGGTGCTTGGAGAAAGCGCCGGTAGAAGGCCTCCCAGCCAGACGGGACGAGGGGATTGTCACGGTGAATGACCAGTTGATAGAAGAGCTGGTGACCGTCCAGGTAGACGGCGCCCCCGCCGACCTCCCGTCGAAAAACCGGGATGCCCCGCTGCTGGCAGGTATCCAAATCTACTTCCTGTGCGGCGTCCTGGAAGTATCCAATGCAGACATAGGGCGAGCCCGGCGACAGGAGGATCAGTCCCTCTCGCTGCAGCCGGGGCAGAGCATGGTACAGGAGCTGTGAGTCCAGCCAATCTATAGTTCCGAGTCGATAGAGGTTCATGATAGAGAATCTCCACACGGCAGAAGCGATCTGTGTGCCCGGCCTGGAGGGACCGCCTGTGCTTTTGGGTGTCCTCCAAGCGCGGGCATTATACCGCACCTTGGGTCATTTGGGTAGATTCTCGAAGGCCAGATCAGGTGCTTGGTCCGTGTAGCGACTAGGAGCTTTCCCCTTAGCTTGACTTTTGGTGATAGAGATCGTATACTTGGGCCTGTTGGAACAGGTTTGCACAAATCCCACGAGATAGACCGGCTACAAGAGAATTGGAGGAGCTACGAAAAATGGCGATAGAGAAAGCGACTGAGCAAGAGATCCAAGCGGCGATCGAGGAACTGGATGCCTGGACCGTCAAAGAGGGCAAACTCCACCGGGAGTACGTGTTCAAGAACTTTGTCCAAGCCTTTGGCTTCATGGCTCAGGCAGCGCTGGTGGCGGAAGCGGCGGCCCACCATCCCGAGTGGTTCAACGTCTATAACAAGGTGGTGGTCGATCTGACGACGCACGAGGCCGATGGGATCACGGAAAAAGACTTTGGCCTGGCGCGCTCCATGGAGGCGATCGCGGATAAGATGTAAGAGGGGTGGGTATCCTGGGCGGTGTCCATGGGAGAGCCAACCGTAGGATCCTGCCTGGAGCGGATTTGACAGCCCGTCTAACAATGACTATGCTGATATAGACAGATCAGCAGCCAGCGATGCACAACGGCTGCATTGCCCGAGGATGGTAGGGATCTGATCAACGCGACTTTACCCCTCATTGAGGAGCAGATCGTGCACGGACTTGTTCGAAGACAGACAGGGATTTGGTCGTTGTTGGTCAGCCTGTCTTTCCTGGTTGTATTGCTGGTTGTTGCGTCGCCAGTGCTGGCTGACGAAGGACCTGCCCTGGCCGGCGGTGTGCTGGATGAGCAGGAAGAGCCGGTGCGCGGGGCCGAAGTGGCCCTCTATTTGGATGGGGAGCCTAGCCCGGTGCTCCAGCAGGAGACGGATCACCTGGGACATTTCGTCCTCGATTTGCCGGCGCCTCCTTCCGAGTCCGCGTATGTTGTCATTAGCCATCCGCACTTTGAATCCGCAACACAGGTGATCGAGGGTGCAGACCTGGCTGTTCTGCAAGAGGGCGGCACGGTTCGCGTACCCGACATTGCGCTGGCCCGGCAGATCTCGGCCGGCTTCTGGATTGCGATCCTCATTTTCGCCGGCATGCTATTCCTCATTATCAGCGAGGCCTTGCACACCACCGCCGCGGCCTTGTTGGCCGCAGCAAGTGTTCTGACTATCAGCCTCGTCGGCCAGGTTTTCGATGAGGGACTGTACATCATCGGTTTCGAGCAGGCCATCGAGTATGTCGATTTCGAGGTCATCTTCCTGGTGTTGGGGATGATGATCATCGTCGGCACCATCGAGCGCACTGGGATCTTTCAGTGGGCGGCGTACCAGGCCTATCGCATTTCCCGGGGGCGGCTTTGGCTGCTGGCCGTGATCCTGATGGTGTTGACGTCTGTGGCGTCGGCACTGCTAGACAATGTGACAACCATGCTGTTGATGGCGCCCATCACGCTGCAGATCGCTCTGACGCTGCGCGTCGACCCGCTGGCGCTGCTTATCCCCGAGATGCTGGCCTCTAATGTGGGCGGCATCAGCACGCTGATCGGTACACCGAATAATATCTTGATCGGCTCCTATGCCGGACTGGGATTCAATGACTTCCTCTCTAACCTGACCCCTGGTGTGCTGCTGGTCCAGGTGGCCCTGACGCTGTATGTGATTTGGGTTTTTCGCGGACCCTACCGGGGCGGCAGCGGGACAGACTCGGGGAGCTTGCTGGCGCTGCTCAAGGAGCACGCGCAGATCACTGAACCGGTGGTGTTGCGCAAGGCGGGCATTGTGTTCTTGGCGACGTTGCTCCTGTTCATATTTGGAGAACGCTTTCACCTGGTGCCGGCGGTGACGGCCATGATTGGGGGCGCCGCGACCCTGGTCGTGGTTCGCGCAGATGTCGAAGAGATCCTGCATGTGGTGGACTGGACGACGCTGCTCTTTTTCATTGCTCTATTCATGGTCATTGGCGCGCTGCAGGAAGTGGGGCTGATCAGCTTGATCGGTTCTGGCATCCATAGTCTGGTGGGCGAGAACCTCACGGCGGCAACACTGATCACGATCTGGGGCACAGCGATGGTTTGCTTGCTGATCCCCACCGTGCCCCTGACGGCGGCGCTGTTGCCCGTTGTTGGTTTTTTGAGCCGGAGCATTCCAGGTGCCGGCAGCAACGTTCTCTACTATAGCCTATCCATGGGCTCGGCCTTGGGTGCCAATAACTCGCTGATCGGCGCTACCAATAACATGGTCAGCGCCGGGATCGCGCAGCGAGCCGGATTCCCAATCACATACCGTGCGTTTATCAAGGTTGGGTTCCCAGCAGCAGTGATCACCCTCGTGGTGGGAACCCTGTGGATCCTGATTCGCTTTTAGGGAGAGCCAGTATGACCAGGATTCTGTGTGCAACCAGGGGAGGCGAGGCCAGCTACCGCATGCAGGATGCTGTCATCGCCCTGTCCAAAGAACGCCAATCAGAGTTGCTCTTTCTCTACGTGGTCAATATCGAGTTTCTGGGCAAGACCGAACGCGCCGTGCGTCCGGATGTTGTCGAGGAAGAGATGGCCAAGCTGGGTTCCTTTTTGCTGGAGATGGCCCGCGAACGGGCCCAGCGGCAAGGGATCGCGGCCCGCGGATACCTCCGCTATGGGCACCTGTCCGAAGAGCTGGGGGCTGCCGCGTTGGAGCATGAGGCGGATCTGATCGTGCTGGGCAAACCGGCCGTCGAGGGAGGTCTCTACTCCCTCGAAGAGCTGGAGGTGTTGGCCGCCGAGATGGAGGCTGAGACCGGCATCCCTGTCCAAATCCTCTGAAGGCCGGGAGAGGATGGCCCCTTCTGGGTGACCGTCTGGGGCTGGACCGATACGGTTCTGGCGGTGAGGCTCTGGGCAAAGGGCCTCTGCCGTTGTGGCGGCAGAGTGCAGAGGCACGCGGAGTGCGGGCGGGGACCTGTCATCCGCAGTCGAAATCTCGGGCGGATGCAACAATCAGGGGGTAGTGTGATCGACCTGCTAGACAGGCTGGTCGCCGCAGTGCGTGGAGCGAGGCAGGTCTTGATTCTGCCCCACAACGATCCAGATCCGGATGCCATTGCCAGCGCTGTTGCATTGCGTGAGCTGCTGGCGCATATCGCGGATGTGGAGTGCCGCATCGCTTACCGGGGCATCATTGGACGGGCAGAGAATCAGGCTTTGGTACGGTATCTCGATCGTCCACTTCACCGCCTGACAGCCGCCGCACTCGGCGAGTCGACACCGATCGCTCTCGTAGACACGCAACCAGGTGCCGGCAACAACGCGCTGCCGGCGCATGCTACCCCGGCCATCGTCTTTGATCACCATCCCTGGCAGAAAGCAACGGGCGCGGCAGCCTTTGCAGATGTGCGCGCTGATTGGGGCTCGACGGCAACTATTTTGACAGAGTATCTACAATTAGCAGGTGTAGAGCTGTCAAAGCCTCTGGCCACCGCCCTTTTTTATGGAATTAAGACCGATACCTCGGGCCTGATCCGGGGTGCGAGCACAGCCGATGTCACCGCCTACATATACCTCCAATCCCGGCTTGATGTCAAAGCTTTGGTCGAGATCGAGCGGGCCCAAGTCCCAGTCGACTATTTTCAGCAGTTGGATGCCGCCCTGCACTCGGCTCAGGTGTACGATGAGGTTGTCCTCTCCTTCTTGGGTTCAATGCACCGGCCCGACCTCGCTGCCGAGCTGGCCGATCTCCTGCTCCGGCTGCAAGGCGTGCAATGGGCCGTGTGCATGGGGGTGTACAAACAGGAACTGATCGTATCGGTCCGGACCCGAAGCCGAAAGGGTGGCGCTGGTCGGTTGATCCAACAGGTCGTGGGCGATAGCGGTACGGCTGGCGGTCACGGTACGATGGCCGCCGGACATGTGCCCCTGCGCGGTTCGGATCCGGAACTCTTGGCCCACGAACTCGGCCGGCGAATGCTGCAAACGCTGAACGTGGCGGAAGAGTCGGGCAAACCATTGATGTCCTGAGTCCCGCGACCGCTTCCAGTACCATCCACTCCGGCGCGTAGGCCCCAGGCTGCTGCATGCCGGCTTGGCAGCTCATCAACTCTCTTTCACACCCAAGAGCTCCTTGCTGAATTGACTTAATAAGATTATTGTGGTATAATTTTGTAAAATGGATGGGCCAGCGGCGCGTGCCCAAAGCGCCAGGTTGAAGTATGGCAGGCGCCCACCAGTTGGCGCCACCAGCTTTGAACCGCGGTTCAAAGCTGGTTAGTGATCACGGAGGTATGAGGTAGATGCGTATGCAAAGATTAGCAAAGCGATCCCGTCGCCTGTTGCTACTCCCCGCTCTGGTGGGGGTGCTACTCTTGGCGGCTTGCCAGCAACCGGCGTTCTTGGAGGCTGAACTCCCGAATGATGGTCCGTTGATCGCCACCTCCCAGGCTGCTGCACTGCGGTTTGCCGAAAAAGCGGCAGCGGCTGGCGAGAATGCTGTTGAGACGAAGCGATTGGAGATCACGATTACGCAGTCCGAGATCACTTCCTTCTTGACTATTGGCGCGCGATTGGCTGAGGAGATGCGGTCTGCCCAGGCGCAAAGCCTTGAGCAGTTGTCGCAAATGCAGCAGTCTTCCGAAGTTCCGAATGTCGAGGGGCTTGACCAGTTG
>JASFOV010000297.1:0-6076 GCA_050116355.1 Anaerolineae bacterium | reverse complement strand
TGGCCGGCGACCCAGCGCCTACTCGATCTGCAGCCGGGCGAACGGGTGCTCGATGCCGCCTGCGGAAACGGTCTCTATGCCCGCCGGTTGGCGGCCTTGGGTGCGGAGGTCGTCGCCTTTGATTTCTCCGCGGCGCTGATCGCGCGCGCCCGGGCGCGTACAAGCAGCTCGTCCGGGTCCATTGCCGGTCAGCCCCAGCCCCAGGTCTATTTTCACCGGCCGCTCCAGGTCCTATTGGGCGCCGCCTTTTCTGCCGGATTTGTACTGGATGGACTCGAAGAGCGGGCGTTTCCCCCAGACCATCCACACCGCCACGATCCGCTGTCGTGGGGTGGCAACTATTCGGAGATCCCACCGGTGCTCGTGGCTCGCATGCGGACCTTGGGCCAGCCGGCCTATTAGCGCAAGCAGGGACATTCCTGGGTTCTCCTGGCCGGCCTGGTCGGGGTGCAGATACGCAGTCACCGGTAGCTGCAAAGAGGTACACCATGAGAAAAATAGCCATTGCCCTGTCCAAAGGTGGAGTGGGCAAGACCACAACCGCCGTCAATCTGGCGGCGGGCTTGGCCCGGGCGGGCCGCAATGTTCTGCTGGTTGACATGGATAGCCAGGGCCAGGCAGCCAAGGCGCTCGGCCTGCGGCCCCAAGCCGGTCTGGCAGAGATTGTCATGGACAACTTGTCGCCAGACCAGGTGGCCACGCCTGCTCGCGATCATGTCTGGCTGCTCGCCGGCGGACGCTCGCTGTCCGGGCTCAAGCGTGTCATCGCGCGCAAGGACTTTGGCGGGGAGCAAACCCTGGCCGAAGCGCTGGTGCCCCTGGAGGGACGCTACGACATTGTCCTGATCGACACCGCGCCAGCCTGGGACACACTGACGGTCAACGCCCTGTTCTACGCCTCGGAAATCCTCATCCCCGTTTCCCTAGAAGTGATGGCCTTGCAAGGCATGATCGATTTCATCCAGTCGCTGGCCGGCATCCAAAAGTACCATACCGGTCTCACGCTGCGTTATATCCTGCCCACATTTATGGACCGGCGTGTGAAAAAGTCGGAGGAGATTCTGGGCCAGTTGCAGGGCTACTATGACGATCTTGTCTGCAAGCCGATCCGCTACAATGTGCGTCTGTCCGAGGCGCCCGGACACGGCCAGACCATTTTCGAGTACGCGCCGCGGTCCACCGGGGCCGCCGACTATCAGCGACTGACAGAAAGGATACTGCAAGATGGCCGATCGCAAACAAACGCCTGATATCCTGGGTGAGATCCTGGGTGGGGATGCCCCAGCGCCGCCCCCAGCGCCTGCCCCCGAGCCCAAGACGCCAGCGGAACCCAAGGCAGCTCGCCGAAAAAAGTCGCCGGGCCGCTCAACCGGCCGCCGCGCCAAGACCAAGCGGGAGCGCTGGGAGTACAGGGAGATTGTCTTTCGCAACTATGGGGGGTACCGCCCGCGCTACGTCAACGGTGAGGAACAACCGGGCTGGAAAGAGGCGCCCGTCATCCACGAATATCTGAATCAGTTGGGCGACGAGGGGTGGGAGCTCGTTGGTGTGGGGGGGCAGGATGACCGCGAAATGCCCGCCTACTTCCGGCGGCGCAAGACTTGATGGAGCTTGAGATTATCAAACAGGCGGCCAGCCCGTACTCTGGCTTAAGGTTTTAGTCCTTACTATCGTCGTTGGCCACACCCTCATCAAAACGGTGGGGGTGTTTTTTGCCTCTATGCATAGTCACAACACCGACCGCCTGATCCTTTGACTTGCACTGTCTTCTATGCTACAATTAAACCAATATTGTTGACTGTTTTTGTGATAATTATGATAGCCTGTAGAAGCATCTAGCTCGGAGGTGGTTGCTGTACCAGACGCCACCTCTGGAGGTTTGTGTATAATGCGTGTGGCTTTGATCAATCCAAAGTTCCGGCTGCCCATCGATACCCGGACCAGCCCTCATCTGGGGTTGGCCTACTTGGCCGCTGTGTCCCAGCAGCGTGGCGATGAGGTCCGCGTCTACGACGCGGACGTCGAGCAGCAGCCGCTGCGCGATTTTGTCCGTGCCTTCCAACCGGACCTGGTCGGCATCACGGCCAATACACCCCAGGTGAGGCAAGCCTGGCGCGCGGCGGCCGCTGTCAAAGCCACGGCCGATGTGCCCGTGGTCTTGGGTGGCCCCCATGTCAGCGTCGAATCGGAGGATCTCGATTTTGAGTCGCTACAGCAGCCGGCGGTCGATCTGATCGTCCGCGGCGAGGGCGAAGCCACCTGGATCGAGATCTCGGACAGGCTTGAGGCGTGGAAGCGCGATCAGGAGGACGGCTCGACGGCCCGTCTGTTCGACCCAGCCCGGGATCTGTGGGCCGGTGTTCTGGGCATCAGCTATCGCACCACGGACGGTAGGCTGCAGCGCAACGCCCAGCGACCGCCCATTGCCGACCTCGACACGCTGCCCTGGCCGGCGTACGATCTGTTCAAGATGGAACGCTATACCAGTCTGCAGCCCGCCACGGACCGGGTGGATGGCGCTCGCTCCTTCTCGCTCATGACCAGCCGCGGTTGCCCGTACCGTTGTAGTTTCTGCTCCCAGTCGATCATGCCAGTCAAATGGCGGGCGCGCTCTGCGGAGAACGTGTTGGCCGAATGGCGCCACCTGGTCCGCGATCGCGGCGCACAGGAAATCGGGGTGCTCGATGACTCGGCCAACATCCGCATGAACCGGCTGGAGGAACTGTCCGATCTTCTCATTGCCGACCGGCTCAACCACGTGCCCTGGATCTTTGTCAACGGCATCCGCGCCAACCTGGCCAGCAAGGAATTGCTGGTCAAGATGAAGGCCGCTGGGCTGTTGCGTACGGCGTTTGGGGTCGAGACGGGCGATCCGGACATGCTGGTCACCATTGACAAGCGTATCGACCATGACACGATCCGGCAGGCTTTCAAGAACGCCAAAGAGGCCGGCATCGAGACGATCGGCTTCTTTATCATCGGCTTGCCTGGCGACACCCGCGAGAGCATGCAGCGTACCATCGATTTTGCCATCGAACTCGATCCGCTCATCGCCAACTTTAGCATGATGACGCCCTATCCCGGCACGCGCGTCTACGAGATTGTCAAAGAGCAGGGCCAGCTCCTGCTCGAGGATTGGGAGGACTATGTCTTTTTTGAGCAAAAGGCTCGCTACGAGATGGACGGTATGACGGCTGAGTTGATCGAAGGGATGTACCGCCGCGCCTACCGCCAGTTCTACCTGCGGCCCCGGCCTATCCTGCGCCGCCTGGCGTCGCAGGGTTTCTGGATGAACCTGCCACGCAATATGCGCATTGCGCTGCGTACGTTACTGCCCAAAGAGGAAAAGGCTGAATTGCGCCACCAGATCGAGACCCAAGGGATGATCTAGGGCTGCTCGACGGGCATGGGCACCAACACCAGGTGCTTGGCGTGGGGTTGTTGCTTATAGTGGCTACTCTGCCCCAAAAGCTCGAGGAGGATTCTGCGCATGAAAACAACATTGATCTACCCCGGCATCGCCGGTCGTGGCTTCAATAGTCTCAGCCAGGGGATGGATGCTGGTTGGGTCTCGCATGGGTTGGCCTCGATCAGCGCCGCCGCCAAGGCTGAGGGGTTCGCGATCGATCTCATCGACCTGCGCGCACTGCGCGATTGGGACCATTTTCGTGAGGTGTTGTTTGAGCGCGATCCGGATGTGGTGGGTATCGGCATGATGTCCGTGGACTACAATCCTACCCGCCAGGCGCTGGCCATCGTCAAAGAGATCAAGCCTCAGACCGTGACCATCGTCGGTGGCCCGCATGTCACGCTGGCCCTGGATGATTCCCTAAAGATGCCCAATGTCGACTACTGGGTGACCCATGAAGCCGAGGTGACCTTTCCCCAACTACTGCGTGCCATCGCCGGGGAGCAGCCACCCGAGTCCAAGGTCATCCATGGCGAGACGCCCGATCTGGATGCGATCCCCTTCGCCGATCGTGATCTTTTTTTGAACGAGTGGCGCCGGTGGGGGTATGAATTGGACAGTCCCGAAGTGCCGTTTGTCCAAGAGCTACCGGCGCCCTTCCTGACCATCATCGCCGGCCGGGGTTGTGTCTACAACTGCTCCTTCTGCAAGCCCGGGGAGGATTTCATCTTTGGCAAGGGTGTGCGCCGGCGCTCGGTGGAGAATGTCATCGAGGAACTGAAGCTCCTGCGCGACCGCTACCACTTTGCCAGTTTCATGTTTCACGACGACTGTCTGACCGAGGATCGCCGCTGGGTGGCCGAGTTTACCCGGCGTTACCAGGAGGAGGGCTTCACCCAGCCATTCTTCTGCCAGAGCCGGGCGGATATCATTGCCCGCCATACCGACATGGTGGAGATGATGGCCGGGGCTGGGCTGAAAGGCTATTTCATCGGCTTTGAGAGCGGCAATGCCCGCGTCCTCAACTTTCTGCGGAAAGGCACCACGCCGGAGCGCAACCTGGAGGCGGCGCGGGTCTGCCGTCGCTATGGACTGGCCATTTGGGCCAACTATATGCTGGGCATTCCGACGGAAACTCAGGACGAGGTGATGGATACGGTGAACCTGATCCGCGAGATCGATCCCGACTACTACAGCCCCAGCTTTTTCACGCCGCATCCCGGTACCGATCTGTACGACTACTGCATAGAGCATGATCTGAGTTTGATCACCGACTATGACAGCTACCGTCGCAATCCAACCGAACCCAAGATCAAGGGCCAGGACTACGACTTTCTCATGTGGGCCCGTGACCACAGCCAGCAGCGCCTTCTCAAGAACAGAATCCGCCGCCGCTGGGGCGTTCTTGCTGCCAAGTATACCGATCCGTCCCGGTACGCGCGGAAGATGCGCAGCCTGTTGCGCCTGGACGCGCCCCAACAAGGCGACGGCTCCTATCGTTTTTGGCTTTGACAACGATACACTGGGCACGTTCGGCACCAGCTGGGATTTTGTGCGAAGCAGCCAGCTCGATGGGGTCAGCGCCACCATCCTGACTCCCTATCCAGGCACTGAACAGCGCGAGCAATTGCTCCAGGAGGGGCGCATTCTGCCCCACGACACCTGGCAGGCGTACGATACCAACCACGTGACCTACGTGCCCGCGCAGATGACGGCCCAGCAGTTGGCCGAGGCCTACGATTGGCTGTGCAAAAAGCTCTACAACCCGTTGTACATGGCCGCCCGGGGTGTGCGCGCCTGGCGGCGCCATCCTTGGACGCAGGCGCGGAAGCGCTTTGTATCCAGCTTTAGCACGGACATCGGCTACCGGCGGACCAATCGCTACCGGCACAGGCAGTATGGGACCGCACCGTTGGGGACGGCGTCGCGTCCTTGATCCAAACACTCCACATTCGATGTCCAGGTGACTTTTACATACCGCTGCGAACGCATCAGTCGCACATGGATCTGCGCCAGCAGGCGCTGTATCTGCCTCATGAGGTGACTGGCAAGGACTGCGAAATCTCTGGTTGCATGCGAATCCCAACAAGCGGATAGCGCTTTCTGGTTGGCGGTGTCTTTGTTGTGAGAGCCCCGCCTTTGCATCTGGCGTGCTGGCCTGTTTTGTGGTACAGTAGGGGCAAGTCATTGGTTGCGAGCGATGGCGTTCATTGTGGCAGTAACCATCGGGGAAGGGGGTTGGGCTCGGTGACAGCGCGTGACAACCGGCAGCGATTGGGCCGCCGCGGCGAGGATCTGGCGGCCCGTCTCCTGGCTGGCAAAGGCTATCACATCGTGGCCCGCAATTGGCGCTGCAAAGTGGGCGAACTGGACTTGGTCGCGAAAGATGGAGACTGTCTGGCCTTTGTGGAAGTACGGGCTCGCCGGGGGCGGGTGATGGGTTCACCGGAAGAATCCATCACGGCGGCCAAACAGGCACGATTGATCGATCTCGCGCAGGCCTATGTCCAGGCCGAGGAGTGGTTTGGTCCCTGGCGCATCGATGTGGTGGCCATTGAGATGGATAGAGGGGGACGGTTGCTGAGAGTGGAACACTATGAGAACGCAGTCACCGGTTGAGCGATCTCAAGCGCGCCCCACACAGGAATCGCCGGCACTGGCCCCTGG
>JASFOV010000296.1:0-6085 GCA_050116355.1 Anaerolineae bacterium | reverse complement strand
GAGGGGCCTGCGACCTTCTCCAGCAAAGGGCAGTTCGTAGGTTCCGTGGGGGAGGATGGCGAACAGGGCACCGCTGAGTTTCAGGTGACCGGGATCCTTAAAGCGGGTGCCGAGCAGTGGCAGGGCACGTGGTGGATGGGTCAGGGCACCGAGGGTCTGGAAAACGTTCACGCGCAGGGAACCTGGGAAGGATCCGGTCCGTTCACCTATGAAGGCCTGGTACACTTTGCCCCCTGACAGCAAGACTGCTGTATGAAGTGAATGCCTGAAACGGTACGCTGAGCAGCTCAGAGTTAGGCCAGCTACCACTTGACGAGCAACGTACAGTGCATTGGCGAAGTGGATGCATCTGAGTCAGGGAGGGCCAGCAGGAAAGGTCCTCCCTGCTTTTGACTGATCACATGAGGTGTATCAGTGTTTGACTTTGTTTGAGATGGAAGCAATGGCCACTACGGCTGTTGCATAGTACCTTGACAGATTCCTGACCCAGGATACAAGAGCCCGATTCCGTCTTTGCGAGCCGCCAATGGCGGCGAAGCAAACCCCAATATGGCAAGGGGAGATTGCTTCAATCGCTCCGCTCTTTCGCAATGCGCCGTCCCGGCATCGGGGACGACTTTGCAACAGCCGTACAATGGCCACAAAAGGCTATTGACTTCCATCTTTAAGTTTGGTATGATAGAGTTGCAGTTTGGATAGGCCTGATCGAGGAATTATGGAGAAAGGAGGTGCACTCCCCGATCGAAATGAGTCGGCAAGTTCGACGTTCTTTCCTGAGGTGTTTCCATGACAAAGGAGGTAATGGAAGTGGGCGAATTTGCAGCCAAGATTCCCCTGAAGTACCTGAGAGAGTTTGAACTGGAACCGATAATCTTTGCTCCTGGCGATGTGTTTCCCTACGGCATCATCATCCGTGACTGGTTAATGGAGGCGATGCCCGAGCGGATCGAGCGCCTGGAGAGGGTGGGCCTGACCCCCATGCTGATGCCCACCAAGAGGGCCGTCGGTGGGGAGTTCGAGACGGTCAGGCTGCCGATGGAGGCCATCAAAGAGTTTGAGCTGGATCCGATGGTCGTCTTCCCCGACGACGTCTTCCCCTACGGCATCCCTGTGCCATTTGTCTGGTTCGAGAAGGCCGGCCGGCCTGAAATGTTCGAAAAGATCCAAGAGATGGGCTGGGCTGCGGCGTTCGTTCCCATGGGCTAGGCGGCGCATGGTCTAGCTGTTGTGAGCCCTGCCCCGTCGGGGTAGGGCTCTTTCTACTGATTGAAGCACGGCATCGAGGAAAGGGGGTTCCATCTTGACCGAGGAACAGACGCGTGCCACGTACGGTGGAAGATTCTTGCGTGACACGGGGCTGATGATGACCTACAAGTGCCAGGTCGCCTGCCCGCACTGTGTGGTAGAGGCGGGCCCGCACCGCACCGAAGAGGTGACCCGCGACAACGCTTTGGACTGGATCGGTCAGATCGCTGCCTACGGGGACGGCTGGATCCAGGCCCTGTCGTTGACCGGAGGTGAGCCATTCTTCAACGTCGACAACCTGCGGACGATCTCATCCTTTGCCAGCGATTGCGGTTTGTTCGTGTCAGCCGTGACCAATGCGTATTGGGCTGCGGATCGCGAACACGCGGTTGCTCTTCTCAAGGATCTGGACGGACTCAAGATGCTGGCCATCAGCACCGACGAACATCACCAACGGCAGATTCCGTTCGAGTGGGTCAAAAACGCCATCATGGCCGCTCGGCTGTGTGGCATACCCTACAACGTGGTGGTCTGTACCGAGAGCAAGGAAGATGCCGAATACAAGCGCATCGTCGGCGATCTGGTCGAGATCACCGACCCGGCCACAATCATGACCGTCATCACCTTTCCCGTGGGCCGGGCGCTCCAGAGCGTCGACGCCTCGCGCTACCAGCGGGTGAAGGAGCCGGCACAGTCGGCCTGCCTGGCCGCTACGGCGCCCATCCTATTCCCCGATGGCAAAGTAGTCGCCTGCATCGGCCCGGTCATCAATCTCAACACCCCCCATCCCTTGGCGCTGGGCTCGCTGCGGGAGCAGTCGCTGGAAGAAATCCTCGACGCGGCCGAGGTGAACCCGATCCTGCACGCGATCCGGATCTGGGGGCCGCGCAAACTCGTCTCCCTAGCTCAGGAGGCGGGATTGGGCCAATACCTGCCGGACACGTTTGTCAAGCATAGTATCTGTCATGCCTGCTATTGCTTGATGTCCGATGCCAGGATCGCCGAGTTCCTGAGCGAGTTGGCTACCGACGCCGAGTTCCGCGAGAAGGTGGCCTACGGTCGTGTCTACTACCTGCGGGAGACCAAGGCGGTGCAGATGTTAGGGTTGGTGGAGCAGGAGGCCGCCTGACTGGAACCCAGTGTCCCGCCATCCCCTGCTGCGGAGCGGTCACACCCTCTCGATCAAATCCAAATGTTGACAGATCTAACGAAAAGTGATATAATGAACGGAAATCGTTAATTCTGATTCATGTTGTTAGTTCTGCCAGGTGGTTAGCCATGTCCCGAAAGCGCGAGCAACTGCTCCAGACCGGAGAGGCCCTGTTTGTCAAGCACGGCATGCGCCGGGTTACGGTGGAAGAGATCTGTCGCCAGTCCGGTGTCAGCAAGCCGACCTTCTACAGGTATTTTGAGAACAAGGCGGCGCTGGCCCGGCGCATCGACGAGCGCTGGATCGAAGAGGCCCTGCAGCGCATCGATGAGATCCAAGCCACAGATGCACCGTTCCCACAAAAGATGAAGCAAACTCTAGCCATCAAGCAGCAACTCGCTGCCCGTCCCGGGCCCGAGTTCCTAGAGGATCTCATCGACTTGGACATCGACCTCAGCCATGCCATGCGCCGGGTACTGCACTTTCTGGTGCAAGGCCAGCAGCAGGGCGACATACGCGCCGGCATCCGGCCCGAGCTGCTGCTGGCCGCCTTCGAGGCGCTCAACGGCTTGCAGCACGACCCCCGGATCCGGAGTTTGTATCCCGATGCTGAGACCCTGGCCGGCGATGTCTTCAAGCTGTTCTATTATGGCGCGCTGTCGGCCGGGCATCGCGAGGCGGCCTCCGGATGAGCGCCTACCGTTCCGTCAACACCAAGGTACCCTATCGCATCGACATCCACCATCACGTCCTGCCCCGCTTCTTTTTCGAGACGCTGGAGCGGGCGGACATCACCTCCACTCTGGGCATGCTCGGCTCCGGCTGGACCTTGGAAGCGCATCTCAAGGTCATGGACAAGAACAAGATCGCCGCCGGCCTGGCCTCGATTCCGACCGGCTTCTATTTTGAGAACCAGACCGTGGCCCGCGATCTGGCCCGGCGCAGTAACGAGTACCTGGCCGGCCTATGCCGCCGGCACCCCACCCGCTTCGGCGCCCTGGCCGCCCTGCCCCTGCCCGATGTGGACGGCGCGCTGGCCGAGGCCGCCTATGCCCTCGACACGCTTCACCTGGATGGTGTGGCGTTGGTTTCGAACGTGGCCGGGCACTATGTGGGCGATGCGCAGAACGAGGCGTTGTTCGCCGAATTGAACCGCCGCCGCACCGTGGTCTTTGTCCATCCCGGCGATCCGCCGGACACGGGCATCCCCGCCTCGATTCTCTATCCCATCGATATGGCGCTTGAGACCGTCCGGGCGGTGATGAGCCTGCTGTACGGCGGGGTGTTCGAGCGCTATCCCCACATCCGGTTCATCTTCGCCCATTGCGGCGGGATCACACCCTATCTGGCCCAGCGCATAGCGCGCGGCGCGACGTGGGCTCCGGGGGAGGGCGGCCCGGACCCGGGTGGGTTCGAGGCGGCGCCGGAGGAGGCCCGGGAGGCGCAGGCCATCGGCCTCTTGCAGCGCCAGTACTACGACTCGATGACGGCCAACGCGGCCACGGGCTTGCGCACGCTGCAGGCCTTTGTCGATCCCCGCCATATCCTGTTTGGCAGCGACTATGCGGCCCTGCCGGCCCGCTACCAGCCGCTCAAGATGCGCGAGCTGCGGCGCTACCCCGGGTTCGATGAGCGGACGCGCCTCGACGTTGAGCGGGGCAATGCCCTGCGTCTTTTTCCCCGCCTGGAGGAGGTGGTGGCATCATGAGTGCCGGTCGATCGCTCGCCTGCACGGACGGCATCGACATCCACCACCACTTTCTGCCCCCGTTCTTTGGGGAGGCGCTGGACCGTGGCGGACATCCGGCCGCCTCCCAGGCGGGTGCCCTGGGCTGGACGCCCCGAGGAGCGCTGGATCGGATGGATGCCGCGGGCATCGAAGCCGCCCTTCTTGCGCTCTCCCTGCCCGGTGTGTCCTTTCGCGGCGCGGCCGATCCGGCCGCGCTGGCCCGGCAGAGTAATGAATACGCCGCACGCCTGATCGCTGACCATCCCGGTCGCTTCGGCGCCTTTGCCTCGCTGCCCTTGCTCGACCGGCAGGCGGCGCTGGCTGAAGTCGAGTATGCGCTCGATACGCTCAATCTCGATGGCGTGCTGCTGCTCAGCAACGTCCGCGATCGCTACCTGGGCGATGCGGCCTTTGACCCGGTGCTGGCCGAGCTCGATCGGCGCCGGGCCATCGTCTTCCTGCATCCCAACCACGCCCCTGGTCCCGGCTTCAACAGGTTCGTCGAGTTCCCCCACGACGTCACCCGCGCCCTAGCCTCGCTGACCGAATCGGAGGCCATCGAACGCTACCCCCACATCCGCTACATTCTGGCCTATGGCGGCGGCACCCTGCCCTTCATCGCCGCGCGGGTGACGGTGGTCGGCATGGACGTCTTTGGCAGCTTCTTGAAGACCATGATCCACTACCTCAAGCGGGCGCGCACCATGCGCCGCATGCGCTACGACCTCACCGCCACGACGGACCCCTACGCTTGGCGGGCGCTGGTGGGGCATACGCAGCCCGACCGCATCCTGATGGGCTCCAACTACCCCTGGGCGTCGGCGGCGGCGTTCGCCCGGCAGCAGGCCGACTGGCGGGCATGTGCGCAGCTCGATCCGGCCCAGATGCGATCCATCGAGCGCAACAACGCGCTGCAGCTCTTCCCCCGGTTTGCCTAAAGCCCGCTGGCGTTTCCCCACATTCTGTTGTATACTCGATTCACTCCATCAGAGACAACCACCCAACCGGAGCTAGCCCCTGCAGCGATGGATGACTGGCTTCCAGTCGACGAGGTACCAAAGCCGTTCAAAGGATCGTGCGATCCGAGAATCCAGACAAGGAGGAACACAATGAGGGCAAAGGGACGTGTGATCGTGTGGGCCGGTGTACTGACTGTCATCGCCCTGATGGTGGCGACCGTGCAAGCGGGACCGCTCGAGCCGCTGGCGCCCGTTGGGGAAGCCTTCACCTACCAGGGCCACCTGGCGCATGAAGGCCAGCCTGTCAGCGACGACTGTGATTTCCAGTTTCTCTTGTGGGACGCGGCCAGCGACGGGCAGCAACTGGGCACGACCCAGACCGAGGCCGCGCTGGCGGTGGACGGCGGCTTCTTTACCGTGCAGCTCAACGATAGCGGCCAGTTCGGGGCCGGTGCCTTCCAGGGGGAGGCGCGCTATCTGGAGATCAAGGTCCGCTGCCCGGCCGGAAGTGGTGCCTATGCGACCTTGGGCCGCCAGGAGCTGACGGCTGCCCCCTACAGTCACTATGCGCTGGGCGCGCCCTGGTCGGGGCTGACCGGCGTGCCGGCGGGTTTCGCCGATGGGGTGGACAACAATACCACCTATAGCGCCGCCGGTGGGTTGATCCTGGACAAGAACCAGTTCAGCATCGCTCCGGCGTATCTGTTGCCCACAGGCTGCGCCAATGGCGGCATTGCCGAGTACGACACTAAGGCGAGCAGATGGGTGTGCGGCGTCGACGACAGTGGGGCGGGCGGCACCTTTTGGTCGCTGGGCGGCAACCTGGGCACCGACCCGGCCACCCACTATGTCGGTACCAGCGACGCGGTAAGCCTCACCCTGCGCGTGGATGCGGTACCGGCGCTGCGCCTGGCGCCCACCTCGGGCGTGCCCAACCTGATCGGCGGCTCGGAGCACAACCGGGTGACGGCCAGCGCCGAGGGGGCGACCATCGGCGGTGGC
>JASFOV010000295.1:0-6091 GCA_050116355.1 Anaerolineae bacterium | reverse complement strand
GCAGTGGTGAGATGAGCAAGGCGTGCAGGGTCCCGGTCACTATCTCGCCACTGAGCAAGCTGGACAGGCCCAAGGTCTCCATCATCAGCAAAAAGACGGCCAACAGAGGTAGCATCCGCTGCCGCGGTGGAACTTGTTGTCCGGCCATGTCGACGCCCAGCACCTCTTCGGTCGCCTCAATCTCAAGTGGCTCGCCAACCAAGAGATAGGCCCACTCCTGAAACAGAATGACATAGGCCTGGTGCAAGTCCTGTGGCAGATCGGCTGTGAAATAGAGTTTCACCGCAGCTTGCGCCCCAGATGCGATCTGATCCATAAAGCCAGCCTGCAGGACGGCGCCGACGTTATAGTCACCGTCAAGCATGGCCGCCTTGAGATCTTCCTCCGAGCTGGCTTTGATGATGACCAAACCCTCTTCTTCTTCCTGCAAGGCTTGGAGGGCAGCCGGGGGCAGATCCGGCGCCACGAGCCCCACTTCTAGGATCTCGTCCACGGTGCTGGGCAACGCATAGAAGATGCCAATCCAGGCCACCAATCCCAAGACAGTGATGAACGCAAAGAACCGGTTGCGGAAGAAAAGGGTCACGTCCTTCCACACCAGCACCAAAATCACCTTCAACCGCGACAGGCGGTCCGGGACTCCCTGCTCGCTCATCCCACCAGCCCTCGACCTGTAATCTGGATAAAGATATCTTCCAGGCTGGCCTCCTCGCTGTGGATGGTGACCACCTTCTCCTTCTCAAACAGCTCGCCTATCGAGTGGGCGGTACCCGGATGGTCCAGATCGATCTCGCGGCTTTCCAGCGTGCCGTCAGACCTAGCGATCTGGGCACGTAGGGCCCGCTTGCCGTACTGCTGCTTAAGATTGTGGGGCGTATCGAGGGCTGCGATACGTCCCTGATCGATAAAAGCCACCCGGTCGGAGAGCTTGTCTGCTTCGACCATGTCATGCGTCGTAAGAAATACCGTGGCTCCACGATCGCGCTCTTCCAAGATGATGTGGCGGATGGTCTCGGCCGAAACCGGATCAAGACCCTCTGTGGGCTCATCAAGAAAGAGAATTCGGGGACGGTTGACCAGGGAGCGGGCAACCATGAGGCGCTGCTTCATGCCCTTGGAGTAACCCAGGACTCGATCCTTTTCGCGACCTGCCAAGCCAACCCGCTCCAGCAGGGCACCAGGATCAAACCCCTTGACACCAAACAGACGGGCAAAGAGAACCAGGTTCTCCTCCGCAGTCATCTGCTCGTACAGATTGGTCAATTCGAAGCAGACACCGATCTGGGCCTGGATCTGCTCTGTATTCCGGGCGACGTCCAGTCCGAGTAGCATCGCCTGGCCCTCCATCGGCCGCAGTTGTCCAGTCAGCATCTTGACCGTCGTCGTCTTGCCCGCGCCATTGGGGCCCAAGAAACTGAGGATCTCACCCGTAGCGACGCCAAAGCTGATCTGATCGACGGCCGTGAGTTGGCCATAGCGATAGGTCAAGTTCTCGGCGATAATGGCATCCTTGCTCACCGTTGTCTCCTTGTTTGGCTCAGGCCTACGCACAGCCTGATATGCTCACTTCGAACAAATTGCAGTATATCACGGGCTAGGGCGGGGGTCAAAATCGCCGGTCTTCTGCTGCTCTGGCTCTGAGGAGTATGGGGGACCAACCTTGCCCTCGTAGAGGAGCGAACCTATGGCACAAGGGGTGGCCTTCACGGCTGTACGTACACAGAATCGACCACAATGTAGCCACCAATAACGTTGCCCTGCTCGTCGACATGGGACAGGTTCTCACCGGTTGCTAGATCGTACATGCCGGCAATGATCTGGTACCGGCCCGGGGAGGCACCTGGATCGAGCGACAGGTCGTAGCGCTCGCCGACCAAATCGCCCGTTCTCCAGGTATTTGTCGGGCACTGGCCGTGGCAAGGCATCCGGTCCACCTGGGCTGCCTTGCTGTTCGAAGCATCTATAACCTGCACAAAGACAGTATAGGACGCCGGCGGGGGAGCCAGCGCTCGCCAATAGAGGGCAACGGGCAAGGTGTCACCGACTCGCACGGACGATTCACCCACCTGGGCGGCAACCAACTCCACGACAGCATCCAGCTGCGCCCCCGTCCCCGCTTCGGTCACTGGCAGCCGGCCGGCGTAGAACTCCGTGCCCGCGGGCGGAAAATAGTCCAGCCGGATATCTCCCACCTGAAAACGAGCAGAAGCCGGATCCGGATCGCCGGCGCCAACGGCCCACGTAGATGATTGCCCAGCTTGGACCTGTTCCTTGGCCGCCACACCCCAGACCCACAAGGAGCCGTCATAGGCATCTTGGAACGGCTCGGTATGCCATGCTTCAGTCAGGGCCGCAGCCTCGCCAGGCTGCTCCATGACCCCCAGGGCTTGCGCGGCTTGGGCGACGTCGCCCCGTGGCGCATAGGACATCAACAAGAACAAGCTGCCCATGGCCAGCACCAGCAGGATACCGCCGGCGATCCAGCCCGACAGCCGCCGGACCTTGCCCCTGCCGAGCCTCAGGGTCAGGATCAACCCTAGCCCCGATCCCAGGATCAGTCCCAGTCCTGCAATCAAGCCATCCCAGACGATAACACCACCCCGTGCCCAGGCCAGATCGAGATGTTGGAGATCCACGTATTCGATCTGCCGGATTAGCGGGCTGTAGGCCACGTCAAAGAGGGTAGCAGGATGGTACAATCCCAACGCGGCATAAACATCCTCCAGATACAGATTAAAGTCGACCGCTACCCCCAACACCTGGATGGCTATGCTGACAAAAACCAATAGATCTAGGCCAATAGCCAGCCAGCGACGGTCCCGGACCGCCTCGAGCGCCGCCGCCAGGGGGAGGACAGCAAAAGGCAGCATTGTGACCAGGAAGCGCGGTCCCCAGCCGTGTCCCGCCCACCACAGGTACCATGGCGCATAGAAGGCCACATTGACCAGGACGACACCCGCAACCAGCAACGCCTCAGCGCGATGCTTGCGAAAGAAGGCGGGTGCAGCCGCCAGCGCAGCGAACAGCAAAGGATTGTACCACAACAATCCTTTGCCCGGACTTAGGGTCAAGCCATAGAGCCCTTCGAAGAAGGGGGTCGCAAAGCGCTCCTCAGACAAGTAGCCAGTGATCAAGGGGCTGCCAAAGCGCAGCCAATTATACCAGCCCACGATAGTCAATGAGGCCAACACGGGCAAGCCGAACAGAAGAAGAGCCACCAGCCACGCACGCCAGTTCCGCCCGTGGCGGCGATACAGATAGAATAGCAGTAACAGCCCCAGGAAAGGCGCGACGATGGCGTTGTTCAGCCGGGCCAGCAGGGCTACACCCAAGCCCAACCCGGCCAGCAACAGGTTGGCGAGTGTGGGTTGTTCCCCGTCCACCACTGTTCCATACCGCACCAGCCAATAGGTGCTGGCCAACAGGCCCAACCCGGCCAACGACTCGCTAAAGAGGTAGCGGGCGTAGGGCCAGGCCATGGTCGCCAGACCAAAGCTTAGGGCAGCAAACAGGGCCGCACCCAAGCGATAGCGCAGCCGCCGCAGCAACAGGTAGACCAGCACCCCCGTGAGCGCGGTGATGACGGCGTTGGTCACCATGGCCGCCTGGACATTGCCGACCAACTCGGACTGGCTGGCCAGCCAGTAGGCAGGCAGCGCGGCCAGCGTGGTCCCGATCCCCTTTCGCGAGTAGAGGTGACCGTCAGGGCCAAAAGAGCCCTGCTGCTCGCCCATCCAGCGCAACAGCTCGATGTCCCATGCGCCCCGGCGCGCCAGGCTATCGGTCACCGCCAGCATTGACATCTCATCGCTGGAATGGTAGACGCCGCTCTGAGTAAACAGGTAGACGCTGAACAACAGAGCAAAGAGAGCTAGGACCACCCACCTGTCCCGACGTTTGGCCAAGATCGATCACTCCGCCGAGGGACTGCCGGCACCGTACAACCGAGCCGCCGGGACAGTTTGTGTCCTGGCGATTCCAAAGCCCGGGTTCACCAGCCAGTCCATCATTGTGTGTCCCACCCGGTCAGGCGCCAGCCGTCGAATTCGTAGATGGCAATCGGCGGGTAGCGCTCAGCTACCCAAGGATGCAAGGGCGAGTCAACTGGGGCATAGATCCAGACCTGAGGACTGGAAGGCTTTGCCATCACCGCACGTTCAAGGCGCGGCTGCCAATCGGGGAACCACCAGTCGGTTTGGACCGAAGTCACGTCGTAGCGGCTCTGGAGAAAGGCATAAGTCTCATCGTAGACGCGCTGGGCGCCGCTCGGCTCGTCACCGCCAATCACCACCAGCGCGCCCGGTGCGGCTTCCGTTCGTAACGTCTCGATCCAGGCACGATGCGGGCTGTCGGCCAGCCGGCTTTGATAGTAGGCATCGTATGCGGGAGGCACGGCCACCAGGCCCAAGACCGCCAAAAAGACCGTCATCCCCACGCATAGCCGGCGGCTCACCCGGGTCGAGAGCGGCTCGTGGAGCGCCATAAAAGCATATTCCACGGTCAACACGATCAGAAGACCGGTCCGGGCCAGTACCGCGCCGGTCAGAAGCCACGTCTGATCGGGCAGCAGGGTGAAATAGATGGGACTCTCCACTACATTGGCGATGCTGAGCAGAACGGCATAGACGATGCCGCGCAATCCCGGCAACAACAGGATCACAAAGGGCAGCAGCCAGACGAGAAACTGAGGGCTATATCCTTTCAGATAGAGGGTGACCACGTTCATCGTCATCCCGGTGAAGGCCACCGCGCGGAAATCCGCCCGCCGGTCCCCCGCAGGCTGCAACTTGTCGCGGGCGGTGATCCACAGCCACAGGTACACCAGCGCAAAACCAACCGAGATCAACGTCCATGGCAGGGTACTGGGATGCTGGAGAGCACCCGCCTCGGCAGGATCGAACCGGTTGCCCCCACCGGCCAGCCCAAAGGAGGTATACCCCTCAAGCAGCGCCCAGACCGTCTCCCATGAGCTTCGCTTAAAGTTGATGGTCCACGACAGCACAAACAGATCGGGATTGAGCAGTACGAAGGGAATGGCCACGACAAGGACGGTCAGCAAAGTGACAGTGATCAATAGCACCCGCCGGCGCCAAGTCGGCTCTCGCCAGAACGCGACCGGGATCACAATGATGGGCAGCAACTTGACCATGAATCCCAGCCCGGCAAAGACGCTACTGCTCAGAACGCGGCGGGCCAGCAGCAAATAGAGAGCCAGGAGCAGAAACGTGAGGGCAAACACATCGAACCAGCCGAGCATGATCAAGAGCGGGACAAAGAGCAAGCTGTAGATCCAGGCGATGCGCATAGCGAGGGCGCGATCGTACAGCTTCTGGGCAATGAGGTAGATCAGAGCCAGGTTGGCGGTCTCGGCCACCAGAAAAAACGCGCCCAAGAGGAGATTGAACCAGAAACCCGGCGCCCCCCAGTTGGGTAGCAGCAAACTGAGGTGATAGACACCGACCGGGATCCAGGGAAAGATGGGTTGGTATTCCATCCAGTAGTGCACAGAAGGGTAAAAATCCTGAGAGGCGTAGGATGCCAGCAGCCGGTAAAAGGTGAAATCAGAGACCGTGGTGACATAACCGCCAGGCTTGACCAGCAGTACAGCCATCAGCCGGAAGGCAACAAAAGTCACGAGCACATAGAGGAAGGGATGTGTGCTCTTGGTCTCTGTGGTTTGGGATTTCATGATCGCCCCATCTCACTCCGACACCGGGTCCAGCGTCAACCGAGCCTGGGCTTGCTGCTTGCCATTGTACTGCAAAAGGCGAGGGAGAGCAAATAGGCTGTCACTGAGCAAAAGGGGCGCACGACGATGCGCCCCCAAGTGTCCGTACCGCGCTGGCGGACTTGGTTCACGGTTGGGCCTCCGACAGTCTATCAGCTACAAGCAGGACCACAGACCGCGGTTGCACTTGATAGACCCAGCCCTCGACTGGCGGAGCTTCTGTCCGTTGGCAAAAGTCATCAGGTGCATCCAAAGAGGTGTCGATCACACGTCGCCAGCCGTTGGGCGAATGCTCCGGCGGTGATGGGATCTCGAACTCTAGAGGTTCCCAATAGGCATTCAGGATAAGATGAAAGAACCCGG
>JASFOV010000294.1:0-6094 GCA_050116355.1 Anaerolineae bacterium | reverse complement strand
TTGGCTCCTTGAGCCTGGCGGCTTTAGCCGCGGGCCCCTGGAACGGTGCAATCAGGAAGGATGAGGAGGATCAACATGTACATCGGAGACTACTTGGGCCGGCGCGAAATCTACAGCCCGGACAAACTGGCCATCATCGACGCTGGCAAAGACCCGGAGCTACGCCTGACGTACCGGGAATGGAACCGCCGCGTGAACCGGCTTGCCAATTGGCTCAAGGACGAGGCCGGCATCGGCTACCGCGACCGGGTGGCCATCCTGGCCCGCGATGGCATCGAGCACCTGGATCTGATCTACGCTTGTGGCAAGCTGGGCGCCATTCACACCGCCCTCAACTGGCGGCTGCACTGGCGCGAACTGGTCAACCTCATCGAGGATACCACACCCCAGGTGCTGCTCTACTCGGACGACTTCAAAGACAGCGTCGCCCAGGTCGAGGCTGAAATACGGAACACCCCCCACGCCATCGGCCATTACCTCCATCTGGAGGGCGACGGCATGCCGTCGACAGGCGAAGGACAGGCTGCTGTGAGCCTCGACTATGGACCGACGATTGCCGCGGCACCGGACACCCCCGTCGCCTACGAGGCGCTGGACAAGGAGGACATCGCCTGCCTGATCTTTACCGGCGGGACCACCGGTCTGCCCAAAGGGGCCATGATCAGCCACCGCCAGATCTGCTGGAACGTACTCAATACGGTCATCCACGATCTGACCCATGACGACGTCTATCTCTGCGTCTTCCCCCTCTTCCACGCCGGCGGGCTGTTCGCCTACATGTCGTCGCAGGTCGTCTTTGGCAACACCAGCATTCTTACCCGACAGTTCAACCCACAACAAGTGCTGGAGTTGATCGAGCGGGAACAAGTCAACGTCTTTGCCGCTGTGCCGACCATGTACCAGATGCTCACGCAGGCCCCGAACTGGGACCAGGCCGACCTGAGCAGCCTGCGTTTCTGCACCAGCGGGGGCGCGCCACTGCCGGTGCCCCTGGTGGAACAGTACGCCGCGGAGAAAGGGGTCCGTTTCAAACAGGGGTTCGGCATGACCGAGTATGGGCCGGGCCTGTTTGCCCTGCCCGCCGAGGATGCCATCCGCAAAGCGGGCAGCATCGGCCGCCCCAATTTTTTCATTGACGTGCGGGTGATGGATGATGACGGCCAGGAGTTGGGGCCGAACGAAGTGGGCGAACTGGTACTCAAAGGGCCCAGCGGCTGCTCCGGCTATTGGAACAAGCCGGAGGCGAGCGCCGCCGCCTACGACGACGAGGGTTGGTTTCACACCGGCGACATGGTCTACCATGACGAGGAATGGTACTTTTACGTCGTGGACCGCAAGAAGGACATGTTCATCTCGGGTGGGGAGAATATCTACCCGGCCGAGATTGAGGCGGTGTTGTACAAGCATCCGGCGGTGCACATGTGTGCCGTCATCGGGGTTCCCCACGAAAAGTGGGGGGACGTGGGCAAGGCGTGCGTCGTCCTCAAGCCGGGTACCCAGGCCACCGAGGAGGAACTCATCGAACACATGCAGCAACACCTGGCCCGCTTCAAAGTGCCCAAGAGCGTCGAACTCCTGCCCGAGCTGCCCATCTCGGCCGCGGGCAAGATCTTGAAACGGGAATTGCGCGAGCAATTTGTTTGAACGAGGGGTAGATGTGAATAAAGGGAACCGCTTACTCCAAACTCAGATAAGAGGAGGTACAATGAACGAGATATCGACGTTGGAAGGAATCACTTCACAGTTTATCCAGACCGAGCGTCTGAACACGCACGTGCTAAGCTGCGGGCCGTCGGATGGCACGCCGGTGGTCTTTTTACACGGCAACTTTTCAGCCGCCGCCTTCTGGGAGGAGACCATGCTGGCCCTGCCTGCCCGGTTCCGAGCCATTGCGCCGGACCTGCGTGGCTATGGCTGGACAGAGGACAGGCGCATCGATGCCACCCGCGGTATGGCCGATCTGAGCGATGATCTGGCAGCGCTGTTCGCCGCGCTGGACATCGAGCGGGCGCATCTGATCGGCTGGTCGTTGGGCGGCGGGGTGCTCTACCGTTTTCTGATCGACCATCCTGAAACCGCCCTTTCCGTGACCCTGCTCGCCCCTGTCTCGCCCTACGGTTTCGGTGGCACCAAAGGGATCGAAGGCACACCTTGCTACGACGATTTTGCCGGATCGGGTGGCGGCGCGGTCAATCCCGAGTTTGTGCGGCGCATCAAAGAGGGTGATCGCAGCGAGGAGGACCCCAATTCACCGCGCAACGTTATCAACTCGTTCTACTACAAACCACCCTTCCGCGCCAACCGTGAGGAGGAGCTGCTCACCGCCGCGCTGATGGAAAAGATGGGTGACGACCGCTATCCGGGCGACTTTGTGCCTTCGGAGAACTGGCCCAACGTCGCTCCGGGCGTTTGGGGGCCGATCAACGCCGGCTCACCCAAGTACGTCCTCGACGATGTGCCAGCCCTGCTTGCCATCCAGCCCAAGCCGCCGGTGCTGTGGATTCGAGGCAGCGACGATATGATCGTCTCCGACAATTCGATGTTCGACTTTGGCGCCCTGGGCAAGCTAGAGCTAGTACCCGGCTGGCCCGGCGACGATGTCTACCCGCCGCAGCCGATGGTGAGTCAGACGCGCCACGTACTGGAACAGTACGCAGCCAACGGCGGTCGCTTCCAGGAGCATGTGATCGAGGACACCGCCCACGGCCCACATATCGAAAAACCGGGTGTATTCAACCGCCTGTTTCACGAATTCTTGCAAGCTGAAGGCTGAGTCCTATTAGCCTTGAACCAGCCTTGCACGTAACTCTTACTCAACGCAGGAGGACATGGTGACCCAAAGAAAACTCGGCCGCGGCGTCGCTGTCGTGGGCGCGGGGATGAGCAAGTTTGGTGCTTTCCCCGGCCAAGCGACCCGTGACCTGTTCGTCGAAGCATTTCAAGAGATGCGCGCCTCGGTGGATCGCGGGCTCGATCCGCGTGATATCGAAGCGCTCTACATTGGCAATTACAGTAGCGATCTATTCGAGAACCAGGGGCACACGGCCCCTATCATGGCCGATTGGGTAGGCCTGGCGCCGCGCCCAGCCACGCGCATCGAAGACGCCTGCGCCAGCAGTGGTGTGGCCCTACGCCAGGGGATGCTGGCTGTGGCTTCGGGCGCGTATGACATGGTGTTGGTGGGCGGCATCGAAAAGATGACCGACCTGCCTACCGAGCGTGTCACCGACACCCTGGCCACCGCCGGCGACGTGACCTACGAGATTCCGGCCGGCTTTACCTTTCCCGGGTTCTACGCCGCCTTGGCCACCGCCTACATGGACCGCTACGGCGCGACGCCGGAAACCTTTATGCACGTGGGGATCAAAAACCACGACAATGGCGCTCTCAACGACAAGGCCCAATTCGGCGCGCGGATCACCGACATCATGGACAGCAAGCGCGCGCGAGCTATCCAAAAGGGCTATCCAGTGCCCGAGTGGGAGGACGAGTGGGAATTCCTGCACGATGACCGGGCCAATCCGGTCATCGCTTGGCCGATGCGACTGTTCGATTGCTCGCCCATTTCTGATGGTGCGGCTGCGCTCCTGCTGGTCCGGGAAGACCTGGCCCCCTCGTTCAGTGATGCGCCGCTGTACGTCCTGGGCTCTGGGCAGGCCAGCGACGTGGCCCTGCACGACCGTGCCGACCTGACTTCGCTGCGTGCGGCGCGACTGGCCGCCCAGCAAGCATACGACATGGCAAGTGTGACCGCCTCCGATATTCAGGTTGCGGAGGTTCATGACTGTTTCACCATCGCCGAGATCATCGCCACCGAAGACCTGGGCTTCTTCCCCATCGGCGAGGGGTGGCGCGCCGCGGAAGAGGGCCGGAGCGCCCGTACCGGCCCGCAGCCGATCAATACCTCCGGTGGGCTCAAATCCAAGGGCCACCCGGTGGGCGCATCGGGCTCGGGACAGGTCGTCGAGATCTGGAAGCAATTGCGTGACCAGGCCGGTGAGCGCCAGGTGCCAGGGGCGACCCTAGGCTTGACCCACAACGTCGGCGGCACGGGCCAAACCTGTGTCGTGCACATCTTTGAGCGGAGATAGAGATGGCAGAGAAAGCATTCACCGGGACATCATTTTACCAGTTTCTGGAAGAGAACAAATTGATGGGGTCGCGCTGCCAGTCGTGCGAAGCATTACACGTCCCGCCGCGAGCCATCTGCCCGGCCTGCTACGGCGAGGGGATGGAGTGGGTGGAGATGAGCGGCGAGGGCACGTTGCTGGCGTTCACGACGGTCCACATCGCACCCACGGCCATGATCGAGGCCGGCTACGGCCGCAAGAATCCCTACTGCGCCGGCATCGTCCAACTGACCGAGGGTCCGGCCATCAGCGCCCAGATCCTGGGAGTGGATGCGGCACGGCCACAAGAGATCGAGATCGGCATGCCGCTGCGTGTTACATTTGTGCAGCGCGGCGAGGGCGAGCAAGCGCGCACGTACTTGGCTTTTGAGCGATAGGGGCCAGCTGACCCTGTCCCGACTGGAGGGAACCATGCCCAAAGTACAGGCAAATGGCATCGAGATCTACTACGAACTCCACGGCCCGGAGGAGGCCGAGGTACTGGTGCTGTCCAACGGTGTGTTGATGAGCACCGCCAGTTGGGCCTTCCAGACACCGGTTTTGTCGCAGCACTACCGGCTGCTGTTGTACGACTGCCGGGGGATGTGGCAGTCGGATCACCCACCGGGTCCCTATTCCATGGACCTTCACGCCGACGATCTGGCAGCGCTGCTCGACGCCTTGGAGATCGAGCGGGCGCACATCGGCGGCACCTCGTACGGGGCCGAGATCAGCATGGTCTTTGCTCACAAGTACCCGCAGCGGACACAGAGCCTGATCGTCACCGCCGCCGTGAGCCAGTTGGACCCGTTGCTGAAGGGCTTGACCGACATCTGGATCGCAGCCGCGCGGGCGCGAGATCCCGAGTGGTTGTTCAAGGTCGTCTATCCGGTAACCTTTTCCGAAGATTGGATCGCGGCCAACCAAGCGACCCTGGACCAGGCTCGGCAGCGCTATGAGAGCCTGGATTTTGACGCGTTGCTGGAACTATTCCTGTGTTTCTCGCGGCTGGATATCACCGCCGACCTGTCCAAAATCGGTGCGTCGACGCTGCTCGTCGCCGGCGAGCTGGACGCGCTGAAGCCGCGCAAGTACTCGGACATCATCGCCCGTGAGATCCCAGATGTCGAGTACGCCCTCATCCCCAAAGCCGGACACGCGGCCATGTGGGAGCGGGCGGGGGTGTTCAATTCGCTGATCTTGGGCTTTATGGCGAAACAGAGCGCATAGCGTTCACTAGACAGTGCGCGGCAGAGAGGTGCTGAGCGCTAGCCACCAACAAAGGGAGCCAGAGGGATGGTTGACAATCGCTTTCGAATTGGCCAACGGGCCACCTTTACCAAGACCGTCACCGAGTCCGATGTGACAACCTTTGCCGGCCTGATCGGTGATTTCAATCCGATCCACGTCGATGCCGAGTACGCCCGAAAGAGCCGCTTTGGGCAGCGGGTGGCCCATGGCATGTTCACCGGTGGATTGATCTCGGCTGTGCTAGGCAACAAGCTGCCGGGCCCCGGCGCTATCTATCTCAGCCAGCAGATCGAGTTTCTGGCCCCGGTGTTCATCGGCGACACGATCACGGCTCGCGTCGAGGTCAGCGCCTGGCGGCCCGAGAAGCGGATCATCACGCTCAAGACGGATGCGTACAACCAGGCGGAAGAGCAGGTGGTGACGGGCAAGGCCGTGTTGTTGGTAGAGTAGAAAGGGGACGCAAGATCAGAAGAAGCGGGAACGCTGTTGTTCCAAATCCCTGATTCCCTGGAGTGGAGGGATGCCATGTACCATTTCGATTGGATCAAACGCCACGCCGAGCGCACGCCGGACAAATTGGCGCTGGTGGACGCCCACACCGGGCGGACCTTCACCTATGCCCAGTTCGACGAGCGGGCCAACCGCCTGGCCAGTTTCCTGAAGGAGGTGTTGGGCATCGAACGGGGCGACCGGGTGTCGATCCTAGCCCAGAACAGCTCCGATTACTACGAGGT
>JASFOV010000293.1:0-6101 GCA_050116355.1 Anaerolineae bacterium | reverse complement strand
CCAATGTGGATACCCACAGCGTGACGGGACTCGGGCACCAAGCGTAGGGAAGTGCGGGGACGACCGGCGCCCTGTCGGCGCCTAGACCTGATAGTGCCTTCTGCTGTGACGATGCCCTGTTCCAGTAGTTCCGCTACCAGATTCGAGATCGTCGTCGTCGAAAGGCCGGTTAGTTCAGCCAGATGAGCCCGCGAGGCGTAGCCATGTTGCCGCAGCATAGACAGCACGGCGCTCATGTTATGAGACTTGACCTTGCTTATGTTGCTGCCAACAACTCTTTGTTGGGTCGCCATCGGGCCGATTTCCTCGAGTTGAATTAATTAATCAAGAGGAAAAATTAAGTCGCCGCCTATTATACTCGGTTCTGAAGGTCTGTCAAGTTTCATGGCGCGTTGGCAGGGGGACGCGCACCGGAGGTCATCGTGACCCGACCCATCCGGTCCTCGTGCCGGATCACTCGCAGGTTGCTTGTAGTGACACATCGGGGGCCCTACTCGCAAATTCCGGCCAGTTCTAGCGCACGACCATCCTTGTCTGCGGCTGGTGCAGAAACTCGGCCCCATTCTCGGTGACCAGCACATCCTCTTCGATGCCCATGTGACCGTATCCGGCCACCGGCAGACTGGGCTCCACTGTGTAGACGTGTCCTGCTTCCAGGGGCTGGTTGGGCGTGTCCCCGTAACGTTCCCACTCCGGTCCCAGGATGCCACCGCCGTCGTGAGCCAGACGCCCGAGGTGGTGGCCCGTCGCGTGCTTGAACTCGGGGTAGCCCGCATCGGTGACCACTCTGCGTGCAACAGCGTCCACCTCCTTGCCCAACACACCCGGTTTCATGGCCGCCACCGCCGCTTCGATGGCGCGCACCATAGTCTCAAAGCCGCGCTGGACTGGTTCGGGGGGCTCGGTCTCATCTGCGGCCAAAAAGTACAGGACCCGCTGAATGTCGGAGCAGTACTCAGCCTGCTTCACACCAAAATCAAAGTGCAACAGCTGTCCCCGCTGAACGCGAGTTTCGCTCCGTCCGACGTGGCCTACCGGCGAGTCGGGACCGGCGTCGACGATGGGACAGTGATCTGGATGCCAGGCCGGACCCACGTCAAAAGCCTCCAGCTGAGCCTGCATAAAGGCTCCGATCTCCTGCTCGCTCATCCCTGGCTCTACGAAATCAAACGTGTTGTCATAAATCTGCAACGTGGTCGCCGCCGCGGCCCGGATGCGCTCGATCTCACCCGGTGTCTTGCGCCCCCGTAGGGCGCTGGTTACTTCCTCGGCCGAGACCAGCCGCTCAGCGTAGGTTGTGTCTGTCAGATAGCCCTTCAGGATCTGGTATAGGCCGTAACTCAGCCCATCGGCCAGCACGTCATTCGCCGAATAGTTGATCCCGATGCGGGCCGGCTCCAGCCGTGCCAGCACGCGCAGTAGTTCGGGGCGCGGGGACTCGTGGTAAGGGATGACGGTCTCGTAGGCTCCCAGTGCCCGCACCGCCTCTGCATCGAAATGCCCCACAATGGCGATCCGTTCCCCAGAGGCACTCAGGATCAGGGCGCTTTGCCACGTCAAATCGCCTTCGCCGTAGATCAGCGGCATCACTGGATCGCCCCCGGCCGCTGTCTCGCGTACAAAGGTCAGCCATACGTCGATCTCCTTCTCTTGTAGGATGCCTGCTGCCTGTTCCACTTTCTCTCCAACCAAGGATGACATTTGCTCTCCTTCCCTCATCGATGTGCGTCATTAGCAGAAAACAGCGCTCGAACAAGACTCGGTGCCGAGCGGTGGCCAGGTTCACTGCCATGTCATGCCAAAATCGTCAAATTCCCGGTCAAGAAACCCGCACTTCCATGGTATAATGGATGGAGTCGCACCAGGAGTAGCGGCCGCTGGCTGGTAGCCGTCCGGTCGAGTTCTGGGCGAGGCGAATCGTCCCAACCAGCAACCGTTGGGGTGCTGCTTCCAGGAAGCAGATTCCGCCCTCTCCCGATGCCCGATACTGTTTCTCGAAAAAAGAACGCATCGGGCATCGGGACAAGGTCTCTCAGCTTCCGGCCTGCCAGCGGGCCTCTCACTCTTCTATCGGCGCGGCTACAAAGCCCAAGATTGTTCCTGGGAACCGGTCGGTCATTAACAAAAAACCCCGGTCGTCCAGCCGGACCAGCCCTTCCCAGTTCCGGCCCGTCTCACTCGACAGTACCAGTTGGATTGGTGGCCGGTCGACCAACCGGATCCCGGTCGTATCGTACTGGAATTCGACCAGGCGTTCCACGGTCTGGTACTGTAGATGCGTGGCGCCGGCGCCGTAGCGCTCGACCAGCGGGTCCGTGTCCGGAATCTGGTCGAATTCCAGCGGGAAGAAGTAGTTGATGGCCCAGAAGCGGTTTGCGCTGTCCAGCGCTGTGGCGTCGGTGATGCGATATTCGATGTGGGGCATAGGTATCGTGCCGCTTGGAGTTAGCGCCTGGTCAAACAAGTGAGCCACCGGCGCCGGATTCAGCCGGGCCCCGTTGATCTCGTACAGCGTCACCACCCATTCGCCCGCCACCAGCAGCGCTTCATCCGACTTGTTGCCCAGCTCCGTTTGCGGTTCAATAGGCGTGATCGTGGTCGGTTCGACCAACAGCCCGCTCAGGTCGGACGCTATCTGACCGGCCACCAGGTAGCCCTGCATCTCCCACCCCGGGCTGGCTTCGATGGTCAGATACGCCCGTTCGCCGTCAAAGGCGATTGCCTCATAGCCCTCAAAGTCGCGGATGGTGTCCGCCAGGCCGGGTGCGACAAAGGGAATGGCCCTCGGGTTCAGTGGGCCTGCCGCCTGGCCGTCCAGGTAGGTCACAATCTCAGCCTTGGGCAGGGCATAGAGGTTGCCATCGCCGCTCCCCGTCGCAAAATTGGGGTATTGGGGCAGGATGATCAGGCTGTCTCCATACCAGGCCAGGCCCGAAACCTCCGCATCGGGGTCGTTCAGTGCGCCCGACAGCGGCAGAGCTGTGACTTCGACCTCAGCCGGGGCTTCGACCTTGGGGACCTTCTCCGTCGGGGGAAGCGTGGCCGTTGGCGGCGGCCCCGTAGGCGATGGCCGTACCTCGGCGTTCGGCGTCGCGCTCTGAGGGACTACCGTCTCCGTTGGCAATGGATCCGTAGCCGGGGCGCCAGGGATCGCCGTGGGCCACTGTGTGCTACAGCCCACCAGCAACACCGCTGCGATAAGATAGAGGCCCGCCGCGGCTAGCCTGCGCAAACTAAGCATTGGATTCTTCCGGTTGTTCATGGGTTTCGCTGGAGATACACGATGGGCCTGCTCTACTCCAACGCCAAGACCACGATCAGCGGATCGTGGTCCGAGCTGCGCCGCGCTGAACTGTCGTCGGGGATCGGCGGTGGGTAGTCGGCGTTGATGTGCAATGCCTCCACGCGGATCACGTGCTCGTACAGGCCGGGTGTGAGCAGAATGTGGTCCAGCGTCTCCGATTCGCCCTGGTAGATGTAGGTATAGGGCCGGTCGGGCGCGACGAACTCGTAAGCGTGCTGCAGCCCAGCCTGGCGCAACACCTCCAGTGGCGGCGAGTCGTAGAAGGAGTTCAAGTCGCCCAACACGACAACATGCGCTGTTGGATCGTCGGCCAAGATCCGCTCCACCAGAGACGCATTCCAGGCAGCTTGGGCCGTGCGTTGTGGTTCGGTGGGCAGTTCGCCGCCAGACATGGACGTAAAGTGGTTGTTCAGCACGTACACCGTCTCGTCGCCGTCCGCCAGATGGACCGTGACCGTGATCAGCAGGGGCGGTCGGCTGGTCAGTCCCTCCGGCGCAGGATAGTTGGCCGCCCCCGCCACCGTGGCCTGGTCGCCGCGTACCAGGTAGCCGACGTCGATGCCGCGGCTGTCGCTACCCTCGATCAACACCGGCTGGTAGTCGAACGCGGCGATGGCATCTTGCCCGGCCAGATCGGCCAGGACGTCGACATTTTCAACCTCCTGCAGGCCCACGATCGCAGGCGCGCCCATGGCCTCGATGGCTGCCGCTGTCTTGAGCAGATCCTGCCGGTATTCGCTTGTCGTGGGCAGCGGCGGGTCGGACGGGTGCGGGGCGACCGCATCGAACAGGTTCTCGGCGTTAAAGGTGGCGATAGCCAGTTGGTTGGGACCGGCCGGCTCCGCTGTGTCTACCGGTCGCTCGTTGACCGTGATCCTTGGCAAGGACAATGGCTCGATCTTGTACTGCTCGAAGGTGAAAGCCAGCGGACCGGTCACCCACTCCAGGACGTCTCCGGACTGCATCGGAAAGGCCAGCGAGCTCATATCCTCGTGGGTCGTGAGCCCGCCATCGTCGACCACGATCAACATGCCCGCTGGATCGCCCCTCATCACCCGTTCGATGCCCCAGTTGGCCAGGACCAGGGGCGTCTCGCCGTACTGGTTCGTGGGGCCCACGGCTACGGCGGGTTCGGCCACCTCGACCAGCATGCCCTCTAGGGCCTCGTAGTAGACCTGCGCTTCTCCGTTATCCAGCGGGGGATCCAATGGCACGGCAGCCGGCAGCAGGTTGCCCGTACTGGTGACCGTAACCGCGTTCGTGGCGGCAATTTCGAGCACCGTCTGTCCCGACCGTTCGCCCACCCGGCCGCTGACCTGAACCTCGTAGCCTAACTCGACTGGGACGTCCAGCTCGCCGCTCAGCACAATGAGGCCGGCCGAGGTCGCTGGGTCGTCGTCGGACTCGGTCTCCTGGATCCAGAATCCGCCCAGTTCGGGGAACACTCCGGTAACGATCCCCTCCGTGGACACGTGACGGCGTACGTAGGGCGAACGGTCGCCTGGACCTTGGATGGCCCAGATCGGTACCCCGCTGCCCACAAAAGTCTGTGTCGACTGGGATACTGCGGGCTCGGGCCACTCCCTGGCCGTGGCGCTGGCCGCTTCGGTGACGATTGGGCCGCTGGGCTCTCCGGCGACCGAGATTTGGTAGCGAACCATCACCGACCCACCATCCCCCTCCAACTGCGGAATGCTCCATACCAGGCTACCCTGCGCTTCCCATCCACCATCCAGCACGGCGACCACCGTTGCCTCGCCAGCCGGTGGCGCGGCCACGATCTGCACATCGGTGAGCGGGGCCTGCGTGTGATTGGTGGCGGCCAGTGTGTAGGTGAATGTCTCACCGGGTTGGACACTGTAGCGGGTGTAGGCTTCCAGCACCAGTTCTGGGGGGTACGCCTCAGCCAGATCTACCTGGATACGCGGCTTGATCTGCCAGGTATCGTTGTACATCTCGCTGATGCCGGTGACGCGGTAGCGCTCGCCAAGCTCCAGGGGATCAGGGGTCACCCCCGTGTCCTTTTCAATGTAGGCCAGCAGCAGGTCTCCATGCTCGTCCACCAGGTCGACTTCGTAGCTGTACGTGAATTCCTCGATCCGGTTGGCGACCCCTTCCACCTCGACAAGGCGGCCCAACAGTGCCTCATCTCTGCTGGCCTGGCCGAGCGGCACCCGGGCCGCTGCTGGCTCGCCCGCCGCTTGCTCCAAAACTACTACGTCGTCCGGGTAGATCTCGGGCACAATCTCGATCGAATCCTGGTACACGTCGATCAGCCCCGTGGCCCGCACCCGGTCGCCCACTTCCACCTCGACCAGGCCCATGCCGCCCGGGCAATAGACCTGAATGCCGCCGCTCTCGTCCTCTACATAGAATTTGGTCCCTGTACTGCCCGCAAAGAACCCGCCCGTGTACATCGTGGCGATGCCCTCGATAGTCACCGTATCACCCCGCAGGTCGCGCGCAATGCCGATGGGGATCGTCCCGCCTTCGACGGCCATGGCCAACAGCGGCCCGTACGCCCGCTCACCATCTCCGCTTTCCACGTAATAGCCCCGGATCACGGTGGTGATCGGGGTCCAAGGCGCTCGCAAGTCGACCGTCCCGCGCTCGGTTGCCCCACCCGCCACATCCGGGAGGGGCCACGTGAGCCATTTGCCGGACCGGCGCGCGCCCTCGGGCGTGGAGAGTACTTCGAACTGGGACGGCAGCGGCAGCACCACCCGCACATTTTGAACCGGCCCGGCCCCCAGATTCTCGATCTCGACAGCATAGGCCAGTTCGCTGCCTGGTTCGA
>JASFOV010000292.1:0-6102 GCA_050116355.1 Anaerolineae bacterium | reverse complement strand
CGAGGCCGTCTTCAAGAGCTGGAATGGTAAACCAGCCATCGCCTACCGCAACCGTGAAAAGATCCCACACGACATGGGCACCGGCGTGAACATTGTCACCATGGTATTCGGGAACATGGGCTGGGACTCGGGCACTGGAGTAGCGTTCACCCGCGACCCCGCTACCGGCGAAAAGGTGCTGTACGGTGACTATCTGATGAATGCCCAGGGCGAGGACGTGGTGGCTGGCATCCGCAATACGCAGCCCATCTCGGCCATGCAGGATCAGATGCCGGAGGTGTACCAGCAATTCGTGGACATCACCAACAAGCTGGAACAGCACTACCGCGAGATGCAAGACGTGGAGTTCACCATTGAGCAGGGCAAGCTGTGGATGCTGCAGACCCGCGACGGCAAGCGCACAGCCAAGGCGGCCGTCAAGATCGCGGTGGATATGGCCAACGAAGGCCTTATCAACCGGGACGAGGCGATCCAGCGCGTCAAGCCCGATCAGGTAGATACCCTGCTCCATCCCCAGTTCACCGAGGAGGCGAAGAACCAAGCGCGCGACGAGGACACCTATTTGGCCAGCGGCGTGAACGCCTCCCCGGGAGCGGCCGTGGGCATCGTCGCCTTTGATGCTGATCTGGCTGAAGAGTGGGGCCAGGCGGGCAAAGATGTAATCATGGTCCGTCCCGAGACCAAGCCGGACGACGTGCACGGTATGATCGCATCCAAGGGGATCCTTACCAGCCGTGGCGGGGCTACCAGCCATGCCGCTGTTGTCGCCCGCCAGTTCGGCACCCCGGCTGTCGTTGGCTGCGAGGCCATCGAGATCGACCTATCAGCCCGCACGATGGAGGTCAATGGCAAGGTCGTCCGTGAAGGCGAATGGGTCTCCATTGATGGCGCGGCGGGCGAGGTTTTTGCCGGTCAAATCGCAACCGAGGCTCCCAGTTTTGAAGAGCAGGTAGAACTCAAGACGCTGCTGGACTGGGCCGATGAGATCTGTGCGATGCCCGACAATCGCGAGTGGCCTGAAGATTATGAAGGCTTTCCCACCCGCGGTCTGCAAGTTTGGACCAATGCGGACTATCCGCAGGATGCCCGTCGCGCGCGCAGTTTCGGTGCCAAGGGTATCGGGCTGTGTCGCACCGAGCATATGTTCTTCGAAGAAGAGCGGCTGCCCATCGTGCAGGCTATGATTCTGTCGGACACGGCCCAAGAGCGCAAGGAACACTTGGACAAGCTGCTGCCGTTCCAGCGGGCCGACTTCGAGGGTTTGTTCGAGGCCATGGATGGATTGCCCGTGATCATCCGCCTCATCGACCCGCCGCTTCACGAGTTCTTACCCAGCAAAGATGACCTGCTGGTCGAAGTGACTCGAATGAAGGTCAAGGCCGAGCGATTGGAAAAGAAGGGCAAGAAGAAGAAACTGGCCAAGCTGCAGAAGAAGCTCAACAAGAGGCTGAACCTTCTCCACGCCGTTGAGGATATGGAAGAAGCCAACCCAATGATGGGTCTGCGCGGCATCCGCCTGGGAATCACCTTGCCCGAGATCACGCAGATGCAGGTGCGGGCCATATTCGAGGCAGCTTGCAACCAGGCCAAGGAAGGAATCGACGTTCACCCAGAGATCATGATTCCACTTACCGGCCACCAGAACGAGCTCAAGATCGCCAATGATCTCCTGGTACCCGTAGCAAAAGATGTGATGGACGAGAAGGGCATTGAGATCGATTACAAGTTTGGCACCATGATCGAAATTCCGCGTGCAGCGGTCACCGCCGATCAGATAGCCGAATATGCCGAGTTCTTTAGCTTTGGGACCAACGACCTGACGCAAATGACCTTTGGCTATAGCCGCGACGATGCCGAACGCAACTTCTTGCTGCACTATGTCGAAAATGGCATCTTGCCCCAGAACCCGTTCCAGGCTTTGGATTGGGATGGGGTTGGTGAACTGGTCAAGTGGGCCGTCAGAAAGGGCCGCGAATCACGACCGGACCTAGAGGTCGGCATTTGCGGTGAGCACGGAGGCGAGCCCAGCTCCATTGAATTCTGCCACATTGCTGGTTTGAACTATGTCAGCTGCTCCCCGTTCCGTGTGCCAGTGGCCCGCTTGGCGGCCGCCCGTGCGGCGCTGAAGCATCGCAAGTAATCCACAGGAACTTGCCGACACAAGGCCGGGCACAGCGCTCGGCCTTGTTGCTGTTGGGCCAGAACGGCAGTACGGCGAAGTTCCAATCCCGTCATGCCGCCAAAAACGGGTTCTGTTCCGAGCGCCCGCAGCGGATCATTGCAGTTTGACATTCTGCGCCGATTGTGCTATTATCGCGCCCAATTGAATACCAACGATGAGTTTGCTCATCCAGAGAGGTGGAGGGACCGGCCCTGTGAAACCTCGGCAACCAGAGTGGTAGGTTCGCTGGTCAGGCGAGCGACCAAAGAACCAGTCAATCCAGGTGCCAACTCCGGCAGACCCGCGGCGGGATCTGGAAGATGAGAGCCTTGGAGCCTTATGGTAAGAGCCTCTTCAACCGGCAACAGCCCGCTGGAGAGGCTCTTTTGATACTCTCCCGATGGCGGCAAGAATTCACAGACATGAGAGGAGAGCATTCGATGACCGACCAACTATCGACACAGATGGTACATGCTGGCGAGAACAGGCCCAAACCGTACGGTGCGTTGACGACACCGATCATCCAGACATCTACTTATACATTCACCGACACCGCCGAGATCCTGGATTTCATGGAGCGCAAGGCGTCCGGCGAGTCAGAAGTCCGGGATGAATATGGGCGCTACAGCAATCCAACCCAGACTGTGGTCGAACGAAAACTAGCTATCTTGGAGGGTGGCGAACAGGCCCTTCTCTTTGCCAGTGGAATGAACGCCATCACGACCACGATTCTGTCCCTCCTCGACCAAGGCGATCATCTGGTGATGGTCAATGGCATCTATCGCCGGACGCGTGACTTTGTGGAACAGTTCCTGCCCCGATGGGGTATCGAGTCAACGCTCGTTCCTATTGACGAACCCGCCACCCTAGAGGCCGCCATCCGCCCTTCAACGCGCATGATCTTTGCCGAAACGCCGACAAATCCCTACTTGCGCGTTGCCGACCTGGCACAGGTGGCCGAACAGGGCAGGCAGCATGGGATTGTCACGGTGGTCGACAGCACGTTCGCCACGCCAGTGAATCTGCGGCCATTGGAGTTGGGCTTGGACCTTGTCATCCACAGCGCCACCAAATATCTGGGGGGGCACAACGACCTGTTGGTGGGCGCTGTGATCGGAGCCAAGCCGCACATGGCCCCGATCGAGGAGGCTCGTGGCGTGCTGGGCGGTGTGAGCAACCCGCACGACGCCTACCAGCTCTTGCGCGGCTTAAAGACCTTGGAACTTCGAGTTCTGAGGCAGAATGAGAATGGGCTGCGAGTTGCACGGTTTCTAGAAGAGCATCCGGCGGTCCAGCGTGTCTACTATCCAGGCCTGTCGAGCCATCCAGACCACGACTTGGCTGTGCGACAGATGAAAGGCTTTGGTGGCGTCGTCAGTTTTGAAATCGTCGGAGACGTGAATACGACTAGCCGTTTTATCGACAAGCTAAGATTGCCATATATTGGACCGACGCTTGGCGGCGTGGAAAGCATCACGCAGCAGCCCGCCATCTTTATCTCTTTGGACGCTGAAGAGCGTCGGCAGGCGGGCATTGCCGACAATCTGGTGCGCTACGCGTTGGGCATCGAGGCCGCGGAAGATCTGATCGCAGACCTGGACCAAGCGTTATCGGGCCTGTGAGCGGCGAGGCAGCATACGGACAGCTATCCGTCATCCTGAAGAGGCCAGCATGATCGTCCACAAGTTTGGAGGAACATCGGTAGGCAATGCGCAGCGAGTTACAGCGGTAGCCGATATCGTCGCCGGTCAGGCCCGCCGGCACGACGGCGAACCCCCTTGCCGCACTGTCGTTGTTGTGTCGGCCATGAGCGGCGTGACCAACCAACTGATCGCGGGTGCCAGGGCGGCAGCCGAGAGCAATGATCTGGTGTATCGTCAAATCAGGGCGGACCTGCTGGCCCGCCACCTGGAGGTAGTCGAGACCCTTCTCAGCCAGAATACCGAGCGATTGGAGATCGCTGGTCTGATTGAGGACCACCTTCACGAGCTCGGGCGACTCTACCGCAGCATCGCCGTGCTCGGTGAACTGACGCCCCGGGGTACCGATGCCGTTGCAGCTTTTGGCGAACGACTGTCGGCAAGTATCTTGACCGCGGCCTTGCGGGAGCGGGGAGTGCGCGCTCAGGCCTTGTCAGCTACCGAATTGATCGTCACCGACGACCAGTTCGGAGGCGCCACGCCCTTGATGCACCAGACCCGTCTCCGGCTGCAGGAACAGGTGGCCCCCTTGGTCCAACGCGGGGTACTACCCGTGATCACCGGGTTTATCGGCGCCACCGTCGATGGCGCCACCACAACCTTGGGGCGCGGTGGCAGCGACTTCTCGGCGGCTATTGTGGCTGACGGACTGGGTGCGGACGAGGTCTGGATCTGGAGCGATGTGAATGGCATACTCACGGCTGATCCCAATCTTGTACCTCAGGCCCACACCCTGAGCGAACTCTCTTACGTGGAAGCGGCGAATTTGGCATACTATGGTGCCGACGTCCTCCACCCCATGACGATCCGACCGGTGATCGAACATGGTATCCCGCTCAGAATCGTCAATAGCTTCCACCCTGAACATCCAGGGACGCTGATCGTTGGAAGGCCGGATCCCGAGCGAAGACTCCTGCCAGCCATCATCTCAACCACTGGCCTGAGCCTGATTGCGATCGGCAGTGAAGACGACTCATGGGCACTCAAGACAGCCTCGCGGGCCCTGCGGAAACTGAGCGAAGCGGGCGTGGATGTGCTGATGTTCTCACAATCCTTTTCTGAGCATAGCTTGAACCTTATTGTGCGTGAGCAAGACCAGGAGCATTGCCTGACCACCCTCCGCAAGGCCTTTGGACCCGGCAGGGAGACTAACTCCTACCAACTCAAGAGCACGGAACAGGTAGCTACAATCTCAGTGGTAGGGGTACCTGATTGGAGTGGACAGGGCATTGTGCCCCACACTTTCGCCGCCTTGGGCAACCATGGCACCCGTATCATTGCCGTAGCACAAGCCGCAAGTGAACACAGTGTATCCTTTTGCATTCCTGAGGAACAGATAGCGGACGCGGTACGTTATCTGCACAGAGAACTAGGATTGGAGGAAGATCATGGCTAAGATATCCGTCGGTGTTCTGGGAGCCACAGGTACAGTGGGCCAGCGCTTCATTCAACTGCTCGCGGATCATCCATGGTTCGAGGTCACGGCTGTCGCAGCATCGGGACGTTCTGCGGGCCAGCCCTACGCTGAGGCGTGCCACTGGCTGTTGCCGTCAACCATCCCCGCGGAGGTGGCTGACTTGACGGTTCAGCCCATTGAGCCGCCGCTCGACTGCCAGTTGGTCTTTTCAGCCCTGCCGTCTAGCGTAGCCGAACCGGTGGAGAAAGAGTTCGCCCGGGCTGGCTATGCTGTCTGCACCAATGCCGCCCCCCACCGCATGAGCAAGGATGTGCCACTGCTCATACCTGAGGTGAACGCAGACCACACACGCTTGATTGAGTCGCAGCGTAGGCAGCGTGGGTGGAAGGGGTTAATCACCGCCAGCGCCAACTGCTCTGGCACACAACTCGCCCTGGCCCTCAAGCCTCTGCACGAGGCCTTTGGGTTGCGCAAAGTGTCCGTGGTGACCATGCAGGCTATTTCTGGTGCAGGGTACCCGGGCATACCGGCTTCAGACATCTTGGAGAACGTCGTTCCCTACATTGGGAATGAAGAGGACAAGGTGGAAACGGAACCTCTCAAGATGCTCGGCCGCGTGGGCGGCGATCGAATCACCGAGGCCTCATTCATTATCGGCGCCCAGTGCAACCGCGTGCCGGTGCGCGATGGACACACTGAGTGCATTTCGTTTGCGACGGAGCAGGAACCGAGCGTGGAGGAGGTCATCGACGCGCTGGAAGGATTTCGCGCCCCCACGGAGATCGCCGGCCTGCCCAGTTCCCCGGAGCTGCCGATCGTGGTCC
>JASFOV010000291.1:0-6136 GCA_050116355.1 Anaerolineae bacterium | reverse complement strand
CTGGGCGCCCAGGCATTGATCGCACGCCACGGGGCACGCTGTCTGATCTGCTTTGGCTCGGCGGGCGCGCTGGACCCTAGCTTGGCACAGGGCGAGGTGATTATCGGCCAGCGGGCCGTGGCCCACGACGCAGGTCTCTTTCTGGGCAGCCGGTTCTTGCCTGGGGGCGTGATGGTCCGTGACACGAAGGGGCGCATCGCCCGGCGGCGGTGGTTCGACGCCAGCCATGAGCTGGTGCATGAGGCCCTAGCGGTGGCGCGGGCCAGCGATTGGCCGGCGCGGGTGGGTACGGTTGCCAGCGGCAACCAAGCCGTATTTGCCTCGAGACGCCGGGATTGGCTGCGCCACACGTTTGATGCGCTGGCGGTCGATATGGAAACGGCGGCAGTGGCCCAAGTGGCGGCAGGTCACAATCTGCCCTGGGTAGCGGTGCGGGCCATCAGCGATGCGGCGGGCGACGAACAGATTGTGGACTATGACCGCTTGCAGCGCACCGTGGATGACGATGTGGCGGAGTGGCGCCGCCAACTGGCACGAGGCTGGTACCTAATGAGCCATCCGTTCGCGCGGCGACGGCTGCGCCGTTTGCAGCAAGGGATATCACTGGCCGCGATGCGCGCAGCGCACGTGGTGGAAGCGATGCTAATGGGAGAGGTCTAGACAGCTCAGGAACGGCTGGAGGGGAAAGGGGGTGAACCAGCGAATTTAGCAGGATGAGTGGCCGCTTTTGGCGGCGGACCGCCTATTAGGATGAGTTCTCACTCTGCACGATTATGCAATCTCTATGTGGTCGGTCCATAGGGACTGGGCGCGGGGTGACCAAGCGAGCTGGTGGCACCTGGCCCGTGGCTGGGTGCGAGCTGGCACAAGGTAGAAAGGAGAAACTCGTATGGATGGAATTGTCGGTTCACTGCGGTTAGGTTGGGAGGCGCTGCTGTTCAAGGAGGACGCCTATGAACGGATGCGCAGCGCCCGCAACCCGGTCACGCAAGCACTACTGCTGATCATCGTCATTGGTGTCATTGTCGCCCTGCTGGGGGTGATCGGCGAGGTACTGTCGTGGGCGACGACGCCGGATCTGAACGAGATCCGGGAGGTTGTCTTTGAGTATATGATGCGCATGCCCTGGTGGCAGGAAGTGTTGCGCGCCGATCCGGCTGCGGCGGACGCTATGCGCCAAGGCTACGAACAGGGGTGGAGGTTCTTCCCCATGTTGTTTGGCGCGCCGAACATATGGGGGGCCTTCTTGGGCATCATCATGACGCCGATCCAACTGATCCTGTACTGGGTGATCTATGGCCTGTTGGCCTACATCTTTGCGCGGTGGCTGGGCGGCACGGCCGATTTGAGCCAGACACTGGGCGTTCTGGGACTGGCGGTGATGCCGGTGGCGCTGAACGCGCTGAGCCTGCTGCCGTACGTCAGCCTGGGCAGCCTCGTCAGTGTCTGGAGCGTGCTGATGGCCTATATCGGGCTGAAGGTCGCCCACAAGCTGACGTGGGCGCAGGCGGTGTGGGTCGCGCTGTTGCCCTTTATCTTGGTCTTGGCTGCCATCGCGGCAGTCGCGTGCCTGAGCTCGTTCGCCCTCGCGGCGGCGATCGGATAGGAGGTGTGTCATGGGTACTTTGATCAATACGCTTTTCCGGACCGTCCTCCTGGATGATGGAGCTTTCGAAGAGTGGCACGAGCGGCCCAATCTCTTTGCGCGGGGCATCGTGCTGATCCTGGTGATCTCGCTGCTGGTGGCAGTGGTGACCTTTGTGACCAATGTGTACAACATGGTCAAGCCGGCGGAGATGGTCGTAGCTGAGATCGACGAGGGCTTTGACGTAGCGGCAGAGGTGATGGAGAATATCTTCTTGGGCATGCCCGGCTTTGGCACGATGGATCCCGAAGCGCAGGAGGGCATGCGGATGGCCCTCCAAGCCTACCGGGAGTCGATACCGCTATACAAGAACATGGTCGCCGATATTGTCCAGATCCAGGCGCCACTCCCGCGAGGCATCAGCGGCTTTTTGCAGGCGCTGGGCATGTGGCTGACCGGCGCGCTCAGTTCCATCGCAGGTTGGATGGTGTATGGAGCGATGGTGCTGGTGGTGGTCAATCTGTTAGGGGGCTCGGCCAAGCTGCCTGACTTTTTGGGGATGGTGTCGCTGTACGCGGTGCCGACGCTGCTGGGACTACTCGCCGCGCTGCTGCGCCTCTTTGGGTCAGTTCCTATCTTGGGCTGGTTGCTGGGAGCGCTGGCATTCTTGTTGGGTCTGGCGGCAATCATCTGGGCGGTCGTGGTGTACATCAAGGCGGTGGCGGTGGCATCGGGACTGGACACGGGCCGGGCTATCCTGGCGGTGATTGCGCCGCCGGCGGTGCTGTTTGTGTTGGCCCTGGTGCTGGCGGTCCTCTTTGGATTCTGGATCGCGTTCCTAGCCGCTGTGCTGTGAGCGGATGGATGTGCAGTTGTGACCCCTGGGGCTCGCGAGTTCCAGGGGTCTTTTTCTGTGTCCTGATCCCGATGGATATTCTTTGAGAAACAGTATCGGGCATCGGGTGGGATGAGATGCTCAGGTAGCCGGAGGGCACAAGGCGCGATTGCTGGTTGGCAAGGTGCCGGGTCCGCCGGATCTGGAACTGCATAAAGGCGCGCCAGTCCTCGGCCACATCACGCAGGATGTTGGTGAGTTGGAGCGCAATCCCCAGTTTGATGGCATAGGGAATCGCACGCGGGCTTGAGAAGCCGACCTGCTGACCGTGCGCGGCCGGGCGACGTGGAAGGGACGGACCCTGGCGACAGGCGCCGGACGGATGGGAGAGTGAGTTTGGTCCGATCATAAGGTTTGGATAAGGTAGTCTTGATCTACGGTTAAAGACCCCCCACCCTCCTCTATGATATGCTGAGCATGGCTCAGTTGGGTACCCCATTTGTTATCAATAGAGGAGGCTTTTGCGATGGATCTCACGAACATTCGACAACTGAACGCCCAGGTGGAGCGGGAGACGCTCTTTTTGCACGACCTGCTGGCGGAGGTCAACACGGTGATGGTTGGCCAGGAGACGATGGTGGAGCGCGTGCTCATCGCCCTGCTGGCCGATGGCCACATTCTGCTGGAGGGTGTGCCGGGCTTGGCCAAGACGTTGCTGGTCAAGACGATGGCGCAGGCTATCCAGGCAGAGTTTTCGCGCATCCAATTCACGCCTGACCTATTGCCGGCGGATCTGGTGGGCACGCAGATGTACAACGTCAAGACCGGTGAGTTTGCGGTGCATAGGGGGCCGCTCTTTGCCAACTTTGTGCTGGCCGACGAGATCAACCGTGCTCCAGCCAAGGTGCAGAGTGCGCTGTTGGAGGCCATGCAGGAACGTCAGATCACCATCGGTAGCACGACGTACCAGATGGAGGATCTGTTCCTGGTGCTGGCCACACAGAATCCGATCGAGCATGAAGGAACCTATCCGCTTCCGGAAGCCCAAGTGGATCGCTTTATGCTGAAGGTGATCGTCGACTATCCCAAGCCGAATGAGGAACGGATGATCATCGACCGTATGACAGGCAACTCACTGCCGGCGATCCGACCGGTGGTGGACCCGGAGCAGATCCTGCGCGCCCGCGATATTGTGCGGCGAGTGTATGTCGACGAGAAGATCAAGAACTATGTGCTGGACTTGGTCCTGACCACGCGCCGGCCGGGCAACAACGGCCTGTCGGACCTGCGGCCGTATATCGCCTATGGTGCTTCGCCGCGGGCGGGTATCAATCTCGTCTTGGCAGCGCGGGCTCACGCGTTCATCAAGGGCCGTGGCTTTGTGACCCCGGATGACGTCAAGGAAGTGGCAGCGGATGTGCTGCGCCACCGGGTCATCGTCAGCTATGAGGCCGAGGCGGAGGGTGTGTCGAGTGCGGATATCGTCCAGCGCATCCTGGACTATGCCGAAGTGCCCTAGCCCCCCAGGAACTCGTTCCCCTGAGCGATCCAAAGGATAAATCGTATGCTTTCAACGGAACTGATGAACAAGATCCGGCGCATTGAGATCCGCACGCGGCGGATGGTCAACGACAGCTTTGCCGGTGAGTACCAATCGATCTTTAAGGGGCGCGGCATGGAGTTCGATGAGGTGCGCCCCTACCTGCCGGGCGACGAGGTGCGGACCATCGACTGGAACGTAACTGCGCGCATGGGCCACCCCTATGTGAAAAAGTTTGTGGAGGAGCGCGAGCTGACGGTGATGCTGATGGTAGATGCCAGCGGCTCGGAGGACTTTGCCTCGGCGGGCAAGTTCAAGCGGGACTTGGCAGCCGAGCTGGCAGCGGTGCTGTCCTTCTCGGCGACGACCAACAAGGACAAAGTCGGCCTGATGATCTTTACCGACCGGGTGGAGCTCTACATTCCACCGCGTAAGGGGCGCCGCCACGTGCTACGTCTGATCCGGGAGTTGCTGGCTTTTGAGCCGAAGGGGCATGGCACGGATATCAAGCGGGCCCTCGATTCCATGAACCAGATTCTGAAGCGGCGGAGCATCATCTTCTTGGTCTCGGACTTTATCGACGATGCCGAACGGTACCGTAGGCCCCTGTTTGTGACGAACCGCAAGCATGATGTGATTGCGGTTGACCTGCATGATCAGCTGGAGGACGAGATCGCAGATGTGGGCATGCTGGCCCTGGAGGACGCCGAGTCGGGCGACCTGATCTGGCTCGACACCAGCGATCGCGGATGGCGCCAGCTCTTTGACCGGCGGGCCCGGGCGTTCGAGGAGGAGAAGCGCAAGGCGCTGGCCGGGGCGGGCGTCGATTGCGTCCGGATCGAGACCGACCAGGACTATGCCAAAGCGTTGACGCTGTTCTTCCAGAAGCGCAACAAACAGATTCGACGCTGAGAAGAGGGGTGTGGGGGACTGCCCGCCCCGGCCCTCGAAAGGAACGACTCGTATGTGGAAAGAACAGGTTGCGGTGCCGCTCATGGTGTTGGCCCTGCTGGTGGCTGTCACTGGGCCGGTTTGGGCTGCGGATGGAGTAGACGCATCGCTGGTTGCCGATCGAACGGAACTGACGGTCGGGGATGTGGTAGGCCTGACGCTGGAGGTGACCCACCCGGCTGGCTACCAGGTGATTGTGCCCCAGCTGGAACCAGTATGGGGTGACTTTGAAGTACGAAGCCAGTCGCCGGTGGAAACGACGGTGCACGAGGATGGGACAGCGACGACGTGCCAACGGATCGAGGTTACGCTGTTCAGCCTGGGCGAGTTTGAGACGCCGGCGCTGGCCCTCACCCTCCGAGATGGCAGCGGCCAGCTAGTCGAAGAGACGATACCCTCCGTAGCGTTGCAGGTTGTGCCGACGCTGGCAGAGGACGACAACGAACTGCGTGACATAAAACCACAGGCGGCCTTGGCGATGGCGCCGGGCTGGCCCTGGATGGTGGGTGGATTGGCGGCGGCCAGCTTCGCGGCAGCGCTGGGCTGGTGGGCGTACCGGAGGCGGAAGGGTGAATCGTTAGGCATGGTTGACAACCGTCCAGCGTGGCGAGTGGCGTACGACACACTGGACACCGTTGCTGATATGAGGCTGCTGGAAACGGGTCGCATCAAAGAGCACTACACGCTGGTCACCGATGTGCTGCGGGCCTACCTAGAGGGACAGTTCCACTTGCGGGTCTTTGATCGGACCACGTCGGAGCTGAGATCCATTCTCAGCCAATCCGAGCTGCAAATGGAGCACGCGCGGCGGTTCCTACAGCTCTTTGGGGAAAGCGACCTGGTCAAGTTTGCCAAGTACGCCCCGGACCAGGCGCCGGCCGAGCAACTGATCGAAGAAGCGCGGAAGTTGGTGGATCTGACACGGCCGCAGCCAGAATCAGAGCTCGAGGAATTCTTGGGGGAGGGGCGTGATGAGAGCAAGGACCCGCGAGCGCCGAGACGTCTATCCCGGGCACAGGAGGCAAGGGTATGATCTTGCGATTTGAATCACCGTGGTATCTCGGACTGCTGCTGTTGCTGCCGTTGGTGGCGGCGTGGCCTGTGCTGATCCGTGGCTGGTCACGACCGGCCGGATTGCGCTACGCCGACATCCGCCGCACGGTCACAGCCCGCCGTTCCTGGCGCGTCGCGCTGCGTCCTATGCTGCGGTATGCACGGATCCTGG
>JASFOV010000290.1:0-6146 GCA_050116355.1 Anaerolineae bacterium | reverse complement strand
ACGCCGGCGTTGATCGCCGCTGAGGCGGCGGTGAGGTGATAGTTGCCGAGCCCGACAAAGGCCGGGTTGCCCAGCACCGGGTTGGTCACGACAATGCCGATGTCATAGTTCAAATAGTTGTTGTAAAAGAGATCGTGGTCCGACGTGGCCGTCCCGGTTCCCATCGATACGCGGCGGATGCCGGTATAGAATCCGGAAATGATATTGTTGACCAACTCCAAGTCCGAGTCCTCCCCGACGTAGACGCCAAAGCTTGCCTGCTGGGTGTTATGGGCCAGGGTGTTGTGGACGATGGTCGCCGAGGTGCCGTCGACGTAGAGCGTCGAGCCAGTGGCCGCCGGCCCCTGGACGCTGGCCGCGGTCGTCGTATTGTCGGTCATGAAGCAGTTCACGATCTCGGCTGCCGGCTCAGCCGGGCCGTTGGCGCCATCGACAAAGACAGCGCTGCCCTCCAGGTCCGAGGTGTTTCCGGCAAAGTAGCTCCTGTGCACCGACAGCGCCGCGCGGTCGGTGGCGATGGCGCCCCCGCTGTTGTAGGTGGCGACATTGCCGAGGAATATGCTGTTGCGGACGGTCGCCGGTCCCAGGGAGGTGTACAGGGCACCGCCCCGTTGGGCGGCGTTGTTCGACAGCAGCAGAACACGGTCGAGCTCAACGGTGCCGGATTGGTTCCAAATGCCGCCGCCGTTGGGATCGGCCCAGTTGCTGAGGAACATGCTGTCGTGCACGTTGAGCGTCGAACCGCTCCCCTCGAGGTAGACACCGCCGCCAGCGCCCGAGGCCGGGCCGAAGGCAATGTTCTCCTGGAACCATGAGAAATTTCGGATGGTGGCCTGGGCTCCGTTGTCGAGATACAAGCCGCCGCCTTGCGTTAGGGCCGTGTTCGAGATCACTTGGCTGGCATCGATGAGCACTTCGGTATCCGTGCCGCTGGCATAGATGCCGCCACCTTGGTAACAGCCCAGAACGGTGCGGTTGTGCCGGATGCTGGTGTTGTTGCTGGCCGTAAAGGTCGAGCCGACCCGCAGGCTGACCCCGGCGCCATGGTCCCAACCGCTGTTGTCCCGGATGACGGTATTGTCGGCGACGACGTCAGAGAAGCCATCGATGTTCAGCCCGCCGCCAGCATTGGCCGAATTGCCCGATACCTCAGCACGTACCAGGGTGACATCCGAACCGCCGTCGATCAGCAGGCCACTGTTGTCATTGTCGCGCGCGATCGAATCTTCCAGGTTGAGGGTGGCGTTGTTCACTTCCAGGCCGCTGCCGTTGGCGTTGTTCTCAAAGATGAACCAGGTGATCGTGACCTCTGCAGAGTTGATGCGCAGGATGGGAGCCGGCGTCACACCGCTGCGCCGGACAGTGGTATGGTTGTAGCCGGTCAGCGTCAGGCAGCTGTAGGGGTCGGCGCTGTGGTACCCACCGGCCAGCGTCAGGTCTTTGGATACGACCAGCGGGCTTTCGACAAAGACCGTGTTTTCGACCTTGATCGTATCGCCCGGATTGGCGGCAGCGATGGCAGCGGCAATGGTGTGGTAGGCGCAGGTGGCGGAGGTGCCGACTTCCAAGGTGACTGCGGTTGGCGCTGGCCCCGGTGCGGCCGAACTGCTGGCACCGAGTCCCACTCCGGCGAGCAGGATGGTAAAGACTACGATTCGCGCGAGTTTGCCCATGTTCTCCCTCCTTGTGTCGTGTTCTACCCAGATTATACCACAGCTGCCGTTGGCCGTCCATCCCGCCTAGACGCCTTCGATTTCAGTGGAGCAGGCACTGGATGACATGTCACTGGCTTGTTAGGCACGCAGTTCTCTCCTGTGTGACGAATCCCAGCCTCCGCCTACATCGCGGTGAACTGTCAAATAGCTCTCAGAGCCTGTACGAGGGGTTCTATGTGTAGGGCGAGGGTAGTCTGGGAGAAACGGGTCAGCGCCCGGGTATGCCATGGAGCAGAACAACAGACGGGCCAGAGGCGGGACCCTCTGCGCAGTGGATGGATACGCCGCCGGTCTTGAACTCTCTCCGTGAGCATCCCTGCAACCTCCCGAGAACCACCGGTGTGAGAACCCCGAGTTGTGACGACATTCATAGTCTGCACTGAAACCCCGGGTTTGTCAAACACGAGTGACCGGGTCCTAAAGGTCGTTGCGGTCATTGCGTCCCCCTTGCCCAGCGGAGGAGATCTAGTTCTATCTTGTGTTCTTTACAACCCCTGTCGACACTCTGGCGGCCTAGATTGCGATTGACCGGCTAGGCCGTCTGAGCTATAATGATGACAGGTTCGGTTCAGTTCCGCTGGAGGGCGTCCGGCGCCCACCCTCGTGGTGTACCTGTTGGGTATCCTGGATGGACGCTGCGGTGATCAGGCATTATCCAAGCCGCCCAAATCGAAACCTCGATTGTTGTGGGAACGCTGGCTTGGTGGTGGCGGACAGGGGACGGGCCGGTGGAGGCGGCAACCATGAGCGTGAATTCCATTCGAGATGTGGCTGTCCGCTATCTTGAACAAGTCTTTGGCAGGGGAGATCTGGCCCTAATCGAGGAGCTGGTCCACCCCGACGCACAGGACTTGAGCGGGCCGTGGTCGAAGGGGCGCGAAGGGTTTCATGAACATATCTCTTGGTTCCGTACGGCGTTCGAGCCCGAAATCACGATTGAGCGCGTAGTCGCTGATGATGAGTATGTCGTCCTACAGTGGAAAGCAGAAGGACGCCATATTGGACCAGCGTTTGGAGTTGAGGCCACGGGCAGGCCAGTGGAGAACTCGATGATTAGCGCCATGTGTTTCCAAGAGGGAATGATCATCGAGTATGAAGTCATGTTCGATATGCTCACGTTCTTGGTCCAGGTTGGGTGCCTCGGCCCGTGGCAAAGTGCGTTCCAGAACTGAGTTCTTTGGCACGCCCTGATTGCCTTTCCTTCGCCCCGGGGTGACATCGAGGTTGCGCTGGTGAGCTGGCGGATGCAGGGTTCGTGCGCGTCTATGGGCGGAATGCAACAGACTTGTGATGCCCTTAATGATGGCTGTGTTCTTCCATGGTTTTGGCGTGATACGGTCGCCCACTGACGATCTCTAGGCACGATAGGCCTTCGCCCTGGCTGCTGTTATCACACTTGCCTGACGAGGAACCCCCCACCGGTCAGGATTCCCCCGCTGTCGACCGTACGCTGACCAGGGTCACATCGTCGAACTGATCGCCAGCCCCTTGGTACTCCTGCAGGACCTGCCAGAGACGGTCACAAAGCTCCTGCGCAGGATGGCTCACTACCCGGGCAAAGCTCTCCAGCAGCCGTTCCTGACCAAACTTGACGCCCTCTGGGTTCTGGGCGTCGGCGAAGCCGTCGCTGTAGAGGAGCAACCCGCCACCCGGCGGGATCAACACCTGCCCTTCATCGATGGCGGGCTCGTCCAGCATGCCCAAGGGCTGGCCGATGCCCATCGGCACCAACTGCGCCTCGTCGCCATCCACGCCGATGAGCGGCAGCTCGTGACCGGCACGCGCATACCTGAATTGTCCCGATGCTGTGTCCAAGACACCATAGAGGACTGTGACAAAGAGGCTGGGGGTACCCATGGTCACCAGTTGGTGGTTCACCCGTCGCAGGACATCGGCCGGCTTCGAAATGAGATTGGCCGTCACGTGGATGAGCACGTGCGCTTGGGCCATGTGCAGCGCCGCCGGCACCCCTTTGCCGGCGACATCACCGACCACGATCCCGACCTTCTGTTCGCCCAGGGGGATGATATCGTAGAAATCTCCGCCCACGGCCCGGGCCGGTACGATCCGCGCGCCAAAGCCATAGCCCCTCGGCCGGGGCAGGGTTTGGGGAAGAATGCTCATCTGGATATCGTGGGCCAGCTGCAGCTCGCGCTCCAGCCTTTCCTTCTCGATGATCTGCGCCTGCGCCGCTTTTAGCTCCTGGTAGGCCCGGGCCAGTTCCGCGTTCTTGTGCTGGAGGTCTTCGATGGTCTGGTTCATGGAGGCGGTCATGCGCGCGCTCAGTACCCGCGCCATCTCGTAGGCCAGCCAGGGCTGGTTCCGAATGAGCTCGTCGAACTGCGCGTGCGGCATTTCCCACAGCCTGGCGCTCCCGTTGGCGCGGACGCTGGCCGTGCGGAGTCCATCCCGGTTCAGCAGGCTCATCTCGCCGATGAATTCGCCGGCTCCCCGAACCGCCAGCAGCCGCTCCTCTTCCGTTCCCACAGATTGGAGCACGCTGACCTGCCCGTCGAGCAGAATGTAGAACCGGTCGCCCGGATCTCCCTCGTGGAACAGCATCGTATCTGGAGCCAGGGTGATGACCCGCATCGTCTCAGCCAGCCTGTCCAGCTCCACTCGGGGCAGGCGGTTGAACAGCGGCAACTGGGCTAGGAACTCGCTATCCATATTCGATGATTCTCCGCACTCTCGAAAGACCTTCGGAGTACCCAGTCAGGAATCCTGACTGGGTGGTCACAGCGCTAGACCATGAGTTTTTGAAGCGAGCGGAATCCAAGCGGGCCAGGGCGCCGCTATAAGCGACCATCGTCCAAAACGCCCGGCGGTTCGCTCGCCTGCCGGTGGTTGCCCTTAGCCCCAGGCCAGGGGTGGATCGACCCAATCCGACACCACCGCTACACCAAAGCCACCTGACGCGCCTCGCTCGTGCGGCTCCAGGCGGAACTGGTGCTTCTCCTTGAACTTGATCCATTGGCTACCATCCCAGTAGCCCAGCACCGGGCCCTCGTCGCCTGCATCGTGGACGTCCTTGGCCGTGTAGCGCACCCTCAGCGTGATGGGCGGGTCAAAGTGGGTCGCTTCCGTTCCTGGCTCATCCGCCTCTTCCAGCCGTAGATGCAGCACCGGTCGCCGAGGGGCGAACTCGCCACCTACGAGATCATCCAGGGTTGTGAAGGGGTTGCCTTTCACCGCCAGCCGCGGGCCTTTTTGGGTGGGTACCGAGACCGACACGACCGCGTGGGCTCGCGCCACCGCTTGTCCTTTGTTATCCAAGTGTACGTCCATCTTTTTCTCATCCTTCATCTCGAACTTGCTCCTTTCCTGCGATCCACCGGGCCAACAGCCTTTCATGCTCAGGCACGTTGGACAGAAAGGCCGTCCGCCATTCTGGATCGTCGATCCTTCCGGCCCGCTCCATCAATTCGTCGTATCCCTTGTCGGTAGCCAACTGCGCCCGGTCCGTGTCGCCGCTGGCCTCAAAAACGTCGGCGCAGGTCTCGTAGGCTAGGATTGGGAACTCCATACCCTCAGCTCCCTCGACCAGCAAATGCCGCCATAGCTCCTCTGCGTGCGCCTGCGCCTCGTCCAGGTTGCCGAGGGCCAACTCGCAACGGGCTTGCCCGGCCAAGGCATCGCAGGCATAGGCTGGCGCCCCGATCTCACCCAGTGTCCCGCGCGCCTTGGTGTAGCAGCGCCGGGCCTCCTCCAGGTCGCCATCCAGTTCCTTCAACATCGCCCTATAAGACTGCAGGGCCGCCTCTCCGAAGCGGTGTTGCAGCGTCTCGAGCTCCTGTTCGCACTGCTCCAACGCCTGCTGGGCGGCGGCCAGATCTTGGCCGCGCACGCGCGCCAAGCCGAGGTTCAGACAACCATACAACTGGTGGAGCCGGTACCCGATAGACGCGGCTACAGCGATGGATCGCTCCAGGACATCGACCGCCTGCGGGTAGAGGCCAAGTTGCACATAGTTGTATCCTAGGTTGGACAGACCCACCGATTCGCCTTCACGGTTCCCCAGCCGCTGGATAATCGTGACCTGGCGCTCCAGAAGTTGCGCTGCTTGTGCTGGGTCGCCTTGCTCAGAGTGGAAAAAGGCGACATTGGTCAGATTGCGGAGGAGGGTCTCTTCGTCTTCGCTCTCCTCCGCGCATGCCAGTGCTTGCTCGGCCACCTCGGCTGCGGTTTGCATTTTTCCCATCCGAGAAAGGCAAGGTACCTGCAATCCCAGGAGAACCGCCTCCAGCTTTAAGCTGCCTGCCTGGCGGGCGGCAGCCAACCCCTTCTCGTACAGGGCCATCTCCTCGGCGTATCGATCCATCAGCCCCCGGGCATAGCCCTGGCGCCGGTAGGCCTCCGCAAGTTTGGCCTCGTCCTGCAGTTCGAGTGCTAGAGAGACCAGCAGTTCACCATCCCGTTGGCACGCCTCAA
>JASFOV010000289.1:0-6171 GCA_050116355.1 Anaerolineae bacterium | reverse complement strand
AGTTGCGCAGCAAGGCCAGTGAGTTTGATGACGTCGTCAAGTCGGGCCGGACACATTTGCAGGATGCTGTCCCTGTCCGCTTGGGACAGGAGTTTGGGGCCTATGCCCGCGCCGTGGAGCGCGACGCCGGGCGGATCGAGCGCGCCGCCGAAGGGTTGCGCCGTTTGGGGATCGGCGGGACGGCCACGGGAACCGGTCTCAATGCCCACCCCGAGTATCATGCCCGCATGGTGGCCAAGCTATCGGAACTCACGAGTCTGGATCTGTACGAATCGGATGACTTGTTCGAGACGATGCAAAGCATGGCCGATGCCGTCGATTTCTCCGCCTCAATGCGCACGCTGGCTGTGACCTTGGACCGGATAGCCAACGATTTCCGGCTCCTGTCCAGTGGCCCGGCCACCGGTCTGGATGAGATTCACCTCCCGGCGGTCCAGCCAGGCAGCAGCATTATGCCCGGAAAAGTCAACCCGGTCCTGGCTGAGATGCTGAATATGGCCTGTTTCCACGTGATGGGCAATGACTTGACGGTGATGATGGCCGGCCAAGCGGGCCAGCTCGAGTTGAACGTGATGATGCCTATCATTGCTCACAATCTTTTCGAGATGATGCAAGTGCTCATTGGTGCCATCCGCGCCTTCACCGAAAAGTGTGTCGTCGGCGTGCGGGCCAATCCGCAGAAAGCCGAGGGGTGGTTGGCCAAGAACGCCATCCTGGTCACCGCCTTGAATCCCGTCATCGGCTACTTGAAAGGGGCTGAGGTAGCCAAAGAAGCCATGGCCAGCAACCGTACCATCAAAGAGGTGGTTGTGGAAAAGGGCTACCTTTCAGCGGAAGAGGCCGATCGCATCCTGGATGCCCGCAAGATGACCCGTGGAGGGATCCAGAAGTAGTTAGGGGAAGCCTTTGGCCGCTCTCTAGCATTCCGCTGGATCGAGGAACCTGTATCCTTGTCATCGTCCCGGCCGCCCGGGGGGTGCCGTTCTATACCCCCCGGGCTTGTTTTTCTGTATGGGCAAGGCGAATTCGGGGTACTAGACGCCGCAGCGGGCCATGCCCGGTCTTCTGGGACGGGGGGTCATGCCCCGCTGGAGGACGAAATAGCGTTCGTAGTCGGGCGCATGGTCCCGTGGCCAGTAGCTGCCGGACACCGGGTCCTGTTCGTACTCGCCATCCGTGTCACCGGCTGCGATGCGGGCCAGAACGTCGGCTGCGTGGTCCACTTCTTCGACCGTATTGTAGCAGCCAAAACTGATCCGTACCAGGCCGGGCAACCCCCGCCGCTGGCCGGCCATGATCTGCTCCTGGTGCCGTAAGGCTTCCTCGGGCGGCACGTTCAGCAGGCGCAAAATGTACGGATGGGCGCAGAAGCAGCCGTTCCGCACGGCAATCGCCCCCTCGAAGCTGAGCACGGCTGCCACTTTGTAATGGTCGGCGCCCCGGACGTTGAAGGGTATCACGCCCACCCGCTCACTGGCTCGCTCGGGCTCGGTCAATCCGTAGAGTTCCACACCATTGATGGCGCTCAGGCGGCGCAAGGCATGCGCCGTGAGTTCTGCTTCATGCTGCGCCAAGGCCTCCATGCCGATCTCTTGCAGGCTGAGGATGGCTTGCGCCAGTGCGACTGCACCCACCACGTTGGGACTGCCTGCCTCGTCTCGATCGGGGGGCGAGGCCCAGCGCACGTCGTCAAGTGTGACAATGTCCACGGTACCCCCACCAACCAGGTCGGGCGTGCCGGCGGCAAACACCGAGATAGGGCCGATGAGCGCGCCGGTGCCATAGGGTGCGTACATCTTGTGTGCGGAAAGCGCGACAAAGTCTAGGTGGGCCGGGTCGTTGTCCGGACGCATGTCAATGGCTCGATGGGGCGCCAGTTGTGCCGCATCGACCAAGATCTTGGCTCCGGCGTTGTGGGCTTTTTCTGCCAGCCGGTGGATGGGGTTCAAGCAACCGGTCACATTTGAAGCGCCGCTGATGGCGACCAGCTTGACCTTGCCCGCGTGTAACCGCAGCAAGCGGTCAAAATCCTCCTCGTCCAGGCTGCCATCGTCATTGACCGCGATATGGTGGAGCTGAGCGTTCTGTCGCCAGGGCAGATCGTTCGAGTGGTGTTCCATGACCGAACACAGGACGATGTCGCCAGCTTGCAAGGGAAAACGGCGCGCCAGTTTGTTAATCGCCTCGGTGGTGTTCTTGCCAAAGATGACCGTGTTGGTCTCCAGGTTGGCGCCTACGAAGCAGCCGACGACGTCGTGAGCCAGCTCGTATGCCTCGGTGGCGATCTGGCTCTTGAACCCCGTTCCTCTATGCACGCTTGAGTACCAGGTTATGAACTCGTTGACCTTGTCGAATACCGTGCCCAGCGCCGGTGTACTCGCTGCGTTGTCAAAGTTTACATAGGGCCGGTGGGTGCCGTCTAGAAGGGGCACTTCCTGGTCGACGCCTACGATCTGTTCGCGCACCGTGTCGATGGTCAAGCGGCTGTTGTTGTTCATGGCTTCCTCCGTGTATTGGGCATTGGTGACGGGGCGACCCAGGCGCCGGATCGCCGGGTGCCACGTTCTTCTAGGATCAGGGTGATCGCTGGATTCGGATGGGTACATCCAGGATGGCGCGCTCACCGAGACGAACAGCGGTCGTTGGTTCGTACAGGCCAACGCCCAGCTGGTAGTCGCCGTCTGGTAGATCTGCCGGAATCTGGATCTGGTGGGGATCGGTCAGGTATTCGCCCGGCAGCCAGCCCAGGGTCGGCAGCGTCCCCCGGCCCGGCGGGCCGTCGTGTTGGGCCAAGATGTTGCCGTCTTGATCCAGCAGGTGGACAAAGACGTGGTAATTTCGGTCCGGTGTCTCAAGGGTGTGCCAGTACAGAGTGACATCCAGCGTCGAATCTGGGGCGCGGACGGCATGCGGCAGATCGTAGCCGGTCAACTCGACACTGGAGCCAAAAGTCACCCGTTGCTGATAGATGGGTTGGCTCGGTTCATAAACATGCACGCGGTCCCCGACCGTAACCATGCTCAGATCGATCACCGTCTGCCCGTTTTGGGTGGCGATCACACGGCCGTCCGCGGCCCGGACCAGGCTCACAGCCAAGCGATAGTCGCCGGGTGGGACAGTCGCCGCAATGGGCAGTGCATGGGGATCGCGGATCAGGTCGCCCGCCTGCCACCAAGCGGTGGGGAAGGTACCGGCCACCGGTTTCTCTGTCAGCTCGGATAGCACAGCGCCTTGCTCGTCTAGGAGCATCAGGCGCGGCAGGAAATCTTCCCCGGGATCGACAACGGCTTGCCAGAACAGCTCGGCCTCCACCATCTGGCCGGGGAGCAGGGATGCCTGGTCGCCTGTGGTGGCACCGATCAGACGGAGCCGTTCAAAGTCCGCCAGCAAAGCCTGTTCAAAGCCCAGGGCCTCTACCGGTGGTGGCGTTTCCGGGCGCATGACGCGTACCGTGCCCAGTATCACTTCGCTGCCGCTGCCGCTTTCGGAGGTGACTGGCAGCACAGAAAGATCTCGGCTGCGATAGACACGCAAGGCAAGTTCATAGTCCCCGGGTGGCGTGCCGGCGGGGATCAACAACCCATGTCGGTCCGGAACCAGGGTGCCGGGTGGCCATTCGGAGAAGGGCCGGAGTCCATCCAGGGGTTGGCTGTCGCGTTGGGCCCAGACGTGGCCTGTCGGTCCAACCAGGCGCAGTCCCACGCTATAGTCTTCAGCAGGTACTTCCGATAGCCGCCATCCCAGCTCGATGGCCACGATGCCCCAGCCAGAGGCCTGGAGCTCCGCACTTGTGGCTGCACGTTCGAGCTGTAGCCAGCTTCCAAACGCGGACGTGACGGGCTGGACAGCGGGGGCGCCGTTGGCAAAGAAGGACAGAACCGTGTTCGCACCGTACCATTCGCTGAGAACGGGGTACGCCTGCTCCACCAAGTAGGCGTCGATCTGGCGCTCCAGCACGCGACCCATTGCCTGGTGATCGGGAAACCAGATACGTCCGTTCGCCGCAAGCAAGGCCTCGAGCTCGGCGGCCATGAGGGTTGGATCGTCAGCCCAGACCTGGCGCTCGCTCGGGATCACTTCCCTGGGGGTTAGGACCAAGGCTGGTCGGCTATCTGGGTCGGGTAGATAGGCCACAAAGTATCCCACCTGCCAAGGATGGATGCACACGACAGCGTCGCTGGGCAGACCCAGCGTACGTATGCGACCGGCGACCGGTCGGTAGTCGTCGTCGGGGTAGCGGGGCACCGTGTAAAAGAACGCTAGGGAGACGAGGGCTAGCGCCAGAAAGCTGGTAACCGGCAAAGCACCCATGCCTGTGTGCCGGCGCCACACTGCCCGCAAACCGCCGGCAATCAGCAACAGGAACGCTGGCAGGGCCAGGAGAAGGAGCCGTTCGCTGCGCGGCGGGTTAAATGGATATAGCAGGTTGACGGCGAAACCGCAGGCCAGCGCCACCACCAATAGGGTGGTCGGCCACAGAGTCTCGCCTGGTTGGGCGTGATCGATTGCCGGCTCTTGGTTTCGTTGCCTGAAGTGGACCACAAGGGCTAGGAGAAGGAGGAGAAGCGGCAGCAAGCCCAGCCACCACCAGGCCGCAAGTGCACCCTCGGCGTGTCCCCAACTGAAGGCAGCTAGGTGGCGGGCCACGTAAGTCCAGATGCTCTGCGAGGGGTATTGTTCGACACTGACCTTGAAGCGTACATAGGTGAGTAGTTTTTCGCCGGCGTACCAGATCCAGGGTAGGTACAGGAGCGCCACTGCGACCTGGGCGCCCAGCCAGGACAAGAGCGCCCGCCAGCGGCGCTGCGACCGCAGCCACTGGACAACCACGACCAGGTTGAGCCCTACCAGCACAAAGCCGGCGTAGTACTGGGTGTATAGTGCGGCCGTCGCGGCCAGTACGTATCCCGCCCAATGGCCCTTCCGCCAGCCCTGTCCGCTCCACTGCAGAGCACAAAAGAAGGCGGCCAAGCACAGCAACGTGACCAGACCGTACATCCGCACTTCTTGGGAGTAGTAGATGTGAAATGGGGAGACTGCTAGGAACAGGGCGGCCAGCAGGCCAACGGTTGTCCCCGCAAGTCGCCGGCCAACCGCATACAGGCAAGGGATGCTCGCTAGGCCGGTTAGCACCGAAAACAGGCGGATGGCAACCACACCCGACCCCAGAAACTGGGTCCAGTAGTGCAGCAAGACGTAGTACAAGGGGGGATGGATGTCGACTGCGGTCAGTTCGAAAATGGTGCGCAGTTCGCTGCTGGCGAAATATACACTCCAGCCTTCGTCCCACCACAGTGGTTGGAAGGACAGACGCGCCAGCCGCAGACCCAGAGCTACGAGGATCAGGGCCAAGACGAGCAGGCGATGATGTCTGCTGGCCAAAGCATCACCGGCGAACCAGGTTCGCAACCGTTGCCAGACGTCCATGGCGTCAGTATACCATATCTCAACCAGGCTGGGAAACCTTTTGCCTCGTGGTGCATTTAGGGGTATAATGGCGTTATTGCACATTCCAGTCTGTTTCTCTATCGACGCAAGGAGGGTTCTCATGACCGTCGTCTACCCACCGTACATCTTCGGCATGCACGATCGCGGCGGTGAGCACTTGATGCTCACCGAACAGCGCCGCGGCTGGGTATTGGTGACCGAGGCCTTGGGCACCGATCCCAACAATGGCAGTGGGAGCGACTACTCCGATCTGAGCAACCAAGGGCTGGGGGTGATCGCTCGCCTCAACCATGGCTATGGGACGGCGGGTACCATTCCCTACTCCAACCAGTACGACAATTTCGCCCGTCGCTGCGGCAATTTTGCCGCGGCAAGCCCCGGCTGCAATATCTGGGCTATTGGCAATGAGATGAATCTGGCCAATGAGCGGCCGGGCGGTCCAGGCGGTCAGGCGATCACCCCGGAACTATATGCTGCCTGCTATCTCAAGTGCCGGGCCGAGATCCGCCGCCGTCCCGGTCACGAGAGCGACCAGGTCCTTGTCGGCGCGGTTGGGCCGTGGAACATTGAGACCAAGTACCCGGGCAACCCGGAGGGAGACTGGATCCGGTACTTTGCTGATACCCTGAGCCTCTTGGGGGATGCCGTGGATGGCATGACCTTGCATACTTATACCCACGGCCAAGATCCTGCCTTGGTTTTCAGCACAGCCAAGATGAATCC
>JASFOV010000288.1:0-6195 GCA_050116355.1 Anaerolineae bacterium | reverse complement strand
ATTCGCCCCGGATGACCAAAGTAGGCACCCGCAAATGGGGTACATCACGCCAGATACCAGTGGGTGTCGAGGCAAAGATGTGCGCCTCCCATGCCGGTGGGTAAACGAGCTCAATCGTGTCGCTATCGCTGCGCCGCGTGCCTGAGGTGACATAATCGTGGAGTGCTTCGTCAGGCCACTGGGCAAAGAACGGCGTGCGCCGGTAGTGCTCGTAGCATGCCTGCCGGCTGGGCCAGGTGCGCCGCCTGCTCTTGGCCCTCTGGACCAAAGGCAGGCGCTTCTCAAGCCCGAACAGCCGCAGCAGGCGGAGGAACCAGAGCCACAGGGGCGGGAGGATGACCGGCTCGATGAGGATGGCCGCCTCAAAAAGATCGGGTCGCTGGCTGGCCGCCCACAGGGTCAGGACGCCTCCCAACGAGTGTCCAATCCCGATCACCTTTGTCGCTCCCAGCACGTCCAATCCATGGACCAGATCGCTGGCTAGGGGATGCCAGGTAGGTGTACTCTCCGGCCGGCTGCTGGGCCAAAGGGGGCGTGCGGGCATGGCCAGCACCCGGTAGCGGCTGGTGAGAGTTTCGGCGAGCAGCCGGTAGGTTCCGGGTGGGAACCCATTGGCATGGGCAATGTGGACGATAGGCCCCGTACCGCCGAAGCGATGGAACTCCTGTTGCTCCGCTCGGACCGGGTCCGCCAGCCGGCCGGTGTCTGTCAATAGCCCTGCTCCAGATCCACTCGGTTGGGCATCGGTTCGCCCCGGGCGGCTGCATTCAGCAACTCAGCCAGATGGGCCATCCGTAGGGTCTCCGTATCGCGGGAGCTGCCGGCGCGGTGTGGGCTCAGGACCACGTTAGGCAGCTCGTGAAAGGGATAGACGGACGGTGGGGTGTTGGACCGTTCTGACTCGTCCGTTGGGTAGTTGTACCACACGTCCACACCCGCAGCGTACAGGGTGCCGTCCCGCAGGGCATGGTACAGCGCCGCTTCGTCCACGACCGGTCCCCGGCCGATGTTGACCAGGATGGCGTCTGGAGGCAAGCGGCTCAATTCCTCTTGGCCAATCAAGCCTGTGGTCTCTGAGGTCTGGGGCAGGCACACCAGGAGCGCGGCTGCCTGGGGCAGTAGCTGCGGGAGCGACTCGATGGGTGCGCAGCACACGGATGCGGGGCTATCTGCTTCTGCCGCGCGCCGGACGGCGATGACGTCCATGCCCAGGCCCTGGCACAGACTGGCCACTTTCTGGCCGATGGCGCCATAGCCCAGCACCAAGGCCGTCTTGCCCTCTAGCATCACGCTGGGGCTGGAGCGGTAGCGCGGCGTCCAGTCGCCGGCGCGCATCGAGCGATCCATGGGTACAATGAACTTGGCGGCAGCCAGCAGCAAAGCCACAGTATGCTCTGCCACCGGGCCGGCATTGTGGTGTAGGTTGTGGAGGGCCAGTCTGGGGAACTCGGCCATCAGCTGCCGGGTTGATTCTGGGATGCCGGCCCACGGAACCACCACGGCCTGCAACTCGGGGCTGGCGCTGAGGTGTTCCCGGCTAGGCCGACCAGCGATCAGAATCCGATAGGTGGCCGGTTCTGGGGGTTCGACGCCAACGGTCAGCTGGACGCCGGGGTGCAGGCGCGCCTGCAAATAGTCCCGCACGTCCTCGCTCAGGGGCGGATGGAGATAGTGGACGGCAAGTCCCATGTCAGGCTCCCACCAGCCGGCGCAGGATGGTTGACCTAGCCCCGGTTGCCACGCTTCTGGATTCCGTCCAGGTAGGCCAGGTCGCCACTGTTGAGTTGGGCGGCATTGGCTTCGTCCGTATCCAGGTGCAGCTCCAACTTGAACTTGGGTGAGACCCGCACTGCGACGTCCCCAAAAATTAGCTCCCGGTCACCGCCGACCCGAACGCGGACAATGTCACCATTTTCCAGGCCAAGCCGGCGCGCGTCGGTGGGGGTCATGTGCATATGCCGTTGCGCGTAAATGACGCCATTCCGGATCTCGACCTGTCCCTCGGGCCCCTCCAAGATGAGGCCGGGGGTGCCGTCCAGGTCGCCGGACATCCGGACGGGCGCCTGGATGCCCAGGCGGAAGCCTTCCGTGCGCGAGATCTCGATCTGGGTCTGCTCGCGGGCCGGACCCAGCACCCGCACGCGGTCTACCACCCCGCGCGGACCGATCAACTTCACTTGCTCTTCGCAGGCTGCCTGCCCTGGTTGGGCCAAGGGTGTCCTGGGCGTCAGTTGGTGACCGGGGCCAAACAGTTGTTCCACGTGCTCCTGGCTCAGATGCAGGTGGTGGGCGGACACACCGATCGGGATGGGAATCTGGCTGGCTTCCAGCTGCTTTTGTAAGGCCTCGTAGCCCAGCACGCGGATGGTCTCGCGCGCAATCATGCGCGAGGCATCCGAATGGATGACCAGGACCTTCACTTTTGAATCGGGGTGGGAGATGTCCACAACTCCCTGGGAAGCGTCCCGCACCGCCCGGTTCTTGACCGCGTCGATGAGGATGCCCAAGCCCCACAGATCCTGGCAGGCCATAGACCGTACGCCGGCCGCATTCTCGCCGATCCCTCCGGTGAATACCAAAACGTCCAAGCTGCCCAGAATGGCATAGTAGGCGCCAATGTACTTCCGCAGCCGGTAGGTAAAGGTCTCGGCGGCCAGCATGGCCTTGGGATCGCCGGCATTGGCCGCGTCGGGTATCTCGCGGGTGTCGCCTGAGAGACCCGAAAGCCCCTTCATGCCACTCTCCCGGTTGAGTAGGTATTCGATCTCGTCGGCGGACATCCCCTTGCGCATCAGATGGGTGACGATGGCGGGGTCGATGTCGCCCGAGCGGGTGACCATGACCAGGCCCTCTAGCGGTGTGAGTCCCATACTGGTGTCGATGGAGCGCCCGTGGTCAATGGCGCAAACGGAAGCGCCTTCTCCCAGATGGCAGGTGATCATCTGCAGGCGCGAGAACCGCTTCTTCAGGTATGTCGAAGCCACGAGCCCCACATACTGGTGCGATGGGCCGTGAAAGCCGTAGCGCCGGATCCCGTCCTCGGTGTACAGGTACTCGGGGATGGCATAGCGATAGGCGGGGGGAGGCATGGTCTGGTGGAAAGCCGTGTCAAAGACGGCGACGTGAGGTATGTCGGGTAGGAGCTCCTGGCACCATTCAATTCCCAGGGCGTGCATGGGATTGTGAAGGGGCGCCAGGTAGGCGAAGCTGCGGATATCCTCCAACACTGCCTCATCAATGACGACAGGGCTTGAATACTTGTCCGCACCATGGACAACCCGGTGACCCACGGCCGTGATCTCGTCCAGGCTGTCGAGCACCCCGATCTCTGGGTCCACCATTCGATCGAGGGCCGCTTCCAAGGCGCGTCGGTGATCCAGCTCGCCCAATTGGAACGTATACTCGCCATTGGTTGTTGCATGTGTCTGCGTGCAGCGCGCCTCGCCGATCCACTCGACCTGTCCTTCAACATTGCGGGACTCGTCGTCGGTATCAAAGAAGCGGTACTTTAGCGAACCGGTGCGCAGATTCAAGACCAACAGTCTCTGGGGGTCATCGGGTGTTAGCCCCAGGCCGTAGGGGTCTGCATCGGCCCTTTCTTCGGCCACCTGTTGGCGCAGACGCTGCCGTTCCTGCTCGATGACGGTGCTGCGCCGGGCAATCGACTTGGAAAAGCGCTGCAGGGTCTTGGGTTCGGCCTGCACCCAGGTATGGAACAGGTCGGCTGGCATCATCAGCACCCGGCAAGGCGTGGTCGCAATCAGATCGACCGGCGACGAGAGGCCGGTGAGCAATGACATCTCGCCAATTGTGCTGCCCTTTGTCAGCGTTTCGATGCTATGGAGGTCGCCCTCCTGTCCGGTCAGGTAGGCGTTTGCTTCGCCCTCGACCAGAAGGCCAAAGAAGGTGAACGGCTGTCCGAACGGGACAATCACCTCGCCGGGGGCGTAGGGTGCCATCTCGGCAGACTGCAAGATCTCCTGCAGAATCTGCTCGGGGAGATCCGCGAATATGGAGAACTTTTTCAGGAGTTCGCGTGTAACCATCTGTCTCACCTTTTGCGACAAGAATCGACATTCCGGAGCCGGTGCACGTCACCAGGTCCGGGGGCATTATACCACAGGTTCCCCTCGGGCCAAAGCACAGGAGTGGGGTGATGCTGTTTGAGAAGGATTTCACCAAGTGATTGCTCGTCAACCTGCATCCTACGGTGGGAAAGGTGGCCTATTGACCCAGGTCCCATTTGCCGGTATCATGATTCTGGACCCGAGAGGAGCTGCACCCATGTTGCGACTGAGGATTGTCTCCTGGCTGGTTCCAGGTTGGAGCACACAAGTGTCGGCGCGGATGAATCCCAGCCGTATTCTGCGTTGCTGGGGACCTTGCCTGTCGGTGATGCTGAAGGAGGATACACCGTGAAACGTGGACGTCTGGGGTTGGTCGTTACAGTTGCGCTCACTCTGCTCTTCCCCTACGGGGCAGGGGGGCAGGCGAAACACGCAAGCGGGCTTCAGGCCCCTGTTCCCAAGTGGATACACGGTGGCTGCTATTCTTCCTGGTGTGAAACGGGTTGGTACTCCTCCCCGGCAGTAGCTGACCTCGATGCGGATGGATCGATGGAGGTGATTGCCTCCGCCTACTCGGTGGTCGTGCTCGATGCTGGAACCGGCGCCGTAGAGTGGCGCGTAGCCTCTGGACACGACCGCAGCGAGCCGCAGGCCGATAGTGTAGGCCGCACCTGGCCCGGGATCGCGGTCGCGGATCTAGATGATGATGGTGACCTGGAGATCATCACCGCCCATGGCCGGGGCTATGTCTCGGTCTATGACCATCTGGGCTACTTTGCTCCTGGTTGGCCTCAAACCCCCACCGACCGCGAGTTGCGTGGGCTGGCCGTATACGATCTGGAGGGGGATGGATTGCTGGAGGTGATCGTCACAGGAGCGGTGCTCGGCAAGGTCAATGTGTGGGTCTACGATCACGACGGGACCCTGCGATCGGGCTGGCCGCAGCTGGCCGATGATAGCGGCCACGCTTGGGGCGTGTTCAACGACAATGCGGCTGTGGGTGACCTGGATGGGGACGGAGTGGGTGAGATCGTCGTCCCGTCCGATGTGCACTACATCTGCGCCTATGAGCCAGATGGCACCCAGATTCCGGCCCACCCGATGTATGACGGCAAAGGGTGGGGTCAGGTAGGCGTCTGGGAGAGCCTGACCACGGAACTGAGGGGCTGGGGCACATGTGATGCAGGCGACGTGCGGGCGGAGCGCTACCGGGCCAATTTCGCCCACGGACCAGCCGCCATGGCCGACTTGAATGGCGATGGCACTGTCGAACTGGTGGCGGTCGGCAATGTCTATGATTGCATCCCCGGCTATCCGTCTCGCTACAACGGCGTCTATGTTTTCAATTCAGACCGCAGCCGATTCGTCGCGGAGGGCTATGACTGGCAAGCTGGCCCGGTGGACACCGGCGCGCCGCTGAGCGAGGACTATGGCCTCATTGAGAACAACCAACCCAATCCTGTCGTGGCCGACCTTGATGGGGATGGGCAGCGGGAGATCCTCTATGCCTCCTATGACGGCCGTGTCCATGCCTTCTGGCTAGACAAGACAGAGCATGGCAACTGGCCCTACGCCGTCTATCAGCCCACGGAGGGCCTATTCCGATTCGCCTCCGAACCGGTTGTGGTTGACCTCGAGGGCGATGGTCAGGCCGAGGTGATCTTTGCCTCCTGGGTCCAGAAGGGCACGGGCCAGACTGGCCAGCTGCACGTGCTCGATTACCACGGTACTCCCTTGTACGAAGTATCGCTGTCTCCTGCCTTTGGTAGCCCCGACTGGAACGGCGCTTTGGCGGCGCCCACTCTGGCCAACCTGGACGACGATGCGGATCTGGAAATCGTCCTGAATACGGCCCATTCCGGGTTCGTCGCCTACGATCTGCCTGGCTCAGGCGCGGCCGAGATCCTCTGGGGAACCGGCCGGGGCAATTATCAGCGCACCGGATCCATTCTGCACGGTACACTCCGGCATTCTCGGTTCGACGTCGCGCCTCACCTGCCGAAGCCTGGCGCTCTGCTCACCTATACCCTCCATCTCGTCAATCCAGGACCGGACCTGCCTGAGGTCCGGGTCACCAATACCCTGTCCGCCGCGGTCCAGTATGTGGGCAACCTCTGGGCGTCGGCCG
>JASFOV010000287.1:0-6205 GCA_050116355.1 Anaerolineae bacterium | reverse complement strand
CGAAGCCCGATCCAGGTTCGTCCTGGCCATGCTGCTACGGCTCCTGGCCTTGATGGGCCTGTCGGTGTTGCCGGGGTTGACCGGGCAGGCGATCAATGTCATTAGTGTGCCAGATGGTTCCACGGCTGAGTTGAACCAGTGGGTGATCCTGGCCGTCATTGCTGGCGTGCTGTACTTGGCGCTCAGTTTCGTCGCTGACCGCATGTTTGGCGATCTAGCCACCCGGGCATCGTACCGACTACAAGTGCATATGTTCTCGCACATGCAGAGCCTGTCCCTGAGTTTCTTTGACCGCCAGGGCCGGGGCGAGCTGATGAGCCGTCTGACCAACGATTCGGAGGTCATCTCGCTCTTTTACGAGAGCGCCGTCACCCAAATCATCCGCGCCGTGGGCCAGATTGTGCTGTCGTTCCTGGTGATGCTGTTCATCGATTGGCGGCTGACCCTCGTAGCCATCCTGGTCGTGCCGGTCATGCTGGTGGTGATGAATATCGCTAATCGCATCTCCTCGCCGGCCTTTGAGAAACTGCAGGAGGAGCTGAGCGACCTGAGCGGCTTCCAGGAGGAGACCCTGTCGGGCAACAAAGCGATCATAAGCAAGCGCCGCCAGGAGTGGGCCGACGAACAGCACGTAGAACGGGCGCTCCGGACGTTTGAGGTCGGCAGCAAAGCGTTCTTCACCTCGCTGCTGCAGTATCCGCTAACACAAGCCCTGACCTACCTGCAGATCGTAATTGTGCTGATGGTCGGCGGGATCATGGTCATCAATGGCCGGCTTGAGTTGGGGACGGTGATCGCCTTTTCGGGGTACGTGGGCCTGCTTTCCAAGCCGGTGTCGACCATCTCCAACCTGATCAGCACCGCGCTGAACGGCGTAGCCGGTGGCCGACGGGTATTCAGAATCATCGATGAGGAACCAGCGGTGAAAGATGCGCCGGATGCGAACGACTACGAATTCAAGGGCGGTCGCATCCAGTGCACCGACGTCGACTTTAGCTACGTGCCCGGACGCAAGATCCTGCGCCACAACACCTTCGAAGTCGAACCGGGGGAGGCCATCGGCATCTGCGGTCCCACCGGGGCGGGCAAGAGCACACTCATCAACATCCTAACGCGCTACTATGACATCGACAGCGGCACCATCCTCATCGACGGGCAGGATCTGAGCAAACTGACCCAGGAGAGCCTGCGCAAGCAGGTGGGCGTGGTACTGCAGGAGGCTTTCCTGTTCACCGACACGGTGATGAACAACCTCAAGTATGCCCGCGAGGGGGCCACCGACGAGGAGTGCATCGAAGCGGCTAAGGAGGCCAATGCCCACCAGTTCATCATGAACTTGCCCCAGGGTTATAACACGATGCTGACCGAGCGCGGCGCCAACCTGAGCCAGGGTCAGCGCCAAATGATCACCATTGCCCGGGCCATGGTCGCCCAACCCAAGATCATGATCCTCGACGAAGCAACCAGCAACGTCGACACGCGGACCGAAAAGCTGATCCAGGAGGGATTGCAGAAGTTGATGGCGGGCAAGACTAGCTTCTCCATCGCCCACCGGCTGGCGACCATCCGCAACTCGGCCAAGATCATGGTCCTCAATGGCGGCGAAGTCGTCGAGTACGCGCCCCACGACGAGCTCATGGCCCAGCAGGGCTTTTACTATGCGCTGTACATGAGCCAGTTCAAGGGCAAGGCCCCGGCCGGCGCCGAAGCGGCGGCCGTCGACTTTATCAGTACCTAGCCAGCTAGGGGTGGGGTGAGTTTCGCCAGACCCTGTAGCCATTCGTGCTGTGAGCGGTCACCGGCAGAAGGCTCCAACCGAGCCACCAAGCTAGAGTCGAAAGTCGATAGGTAGGAGTACCGTGAGCATACTCAAACGCATCCTGCTATACACTGGGATGGTGATCAGCATGATCGTCTTGCTGCTTTGCCTGGCCGGCGTCATCGGCACCTGGGTTATCAACAAGCCCGCGACCGAAACCATTCTCAGCGCGTTGGCGCCCATCAACGCCGCGCTGGAGCGGGTAGAGAGCCTATCGAAGGGAACCGCGAGGACCCTGACTGAGACATCGGCCGCGCTGGACAGGGCCAACACACGTGTGGAGGAGATGGGGGACGGAATCACCGAGACCAGGGTTGTCTTGGAAGCCATCTCGGCGCTCCTCGGTGAAGACGTGCGTCCGAAAATCAACAGTGCCAGAGACAGCATCCGGGCCGTCTATGATACTCTGGTCGCCATCGAAGAGGTGATCGTCTCGTTCAACGCGATTCCTTTCGTCGGTGTAGAAGTGCCGGGAGGCGATGAGGTCGCCCAAGTCCGGACTGGTATGGAGGAGGCAGCTGTAGAGGTTAACACTCTACTCGAGAGCAGCCAGCAAAAGAAAGAGGAAACGGTAGCCGAAGTGGTAGAAAGGGTCACTGGGTCCGTGGATCAGATTCGCACACGGGTAGACGGAATCCAGACTCGCGTGAGCGATCTTGAGACGAGGGCTGGCAGGGCCAGTCAAAAGATGATAGATCTGCAGAAGCAAATACCCCTGTGGATCGATGTCTCGTCGACTGTTGCGACCGTCCTTCTGGCGTGGCTGATCTTCTCCCAGGTGGCCGTCTTTGTACTGTGCATGAAGCAGCTCCAGGGCAAGATATCGTAGCTGTGGAGATGAACTCTCAGCATGTACTCCAGTGGGGATGAGGCACGCCGTCCTACCGTGCGCTGCCTAGCTCTCACATCGCCACCGACCTGACCATCATCCGGAGTCCTGATATGCGCCCAAGGGAGAGAAGCCCAAATGGCACTACTCTTACGCGGAATCTTGTGGTTTGGTCTCTATCTGTTCCTGATCCTGCTGCCGCTGCTGACAGCAGTCCTCTCCAGACCCGAGCGACAGTCACCGCCTTTCGTCGTAGCCTTGGGCGTGGGAGCGGGTTTTGTGGGTCTCTCGCTCATGTGCTTGGAGTTCGCCCTGATCTCGCGCATCAAGGCTGCGGCTCAGGCCTTTGGCGAGGACTCCCTGCAACTGTTCCACAACCTGATGGGCATGGTGGCGCTTGGGTTCCTGATCGCCCATCCCGTGCTGCTGGTCATCACCATCTACCCGGCCAATTGCTGGCTCAATCCCTTTGCCGCGTGCGCCAACGCCATCTCGAGGGCTGCCGCGTTGGCGCTATACGCGTTGATCCTGCTTGTCGGCCTGTCCGTCTGGCGCAAGAAGCTGAATATCAAGTATGAGCTATGGCAAGTGACGCACGGTCTCTTGGCGCTCTTTGTGCTCATCGGGGCGGAGGTCCACATCAATGCCATCGGGCGTTACACCAGCACGCCAATCATGCGCGTCGTGTGGCTCATCTACGGCATCTTGGTGGCCGGGCTGCTGATCCAATACAAGATCCTGTTGCCCCTCTGGAGCTGGAACAAGACGTGGGAGGTCGTCGAGAACCGGTCGGAGCGGGGCGACAGCCGCACGCTGATCCTCAAGCCGGTAGGCCACGACGGATACTCCTTCCAACCGGGTCAATTTGCCTGGCTCAAGACGGGCAGTACCCCCTTTGGCCCGGGACAGCATCCCATCTCGATGTCGTCCGCCGGGGATGTCGAACCGGGTGGCGAAGTAGCTTTCACCATCAAAAACCTTGGCGACTGGTCGGGCGAGGAGGTGCCGTCCCTCAGGCCCGGGGATCGTATTTGGCTGGACGGGCCCCATGGCGTGTTTACCATGGACCGCAAGCAGGCGATGGGCTATGTCTTTATCGCCGGGGGCGTTGGCATCACGCCGCTGCATTCGATGCTGCAGACGATGGTCGAGCGCGAGGACGTCCGGCCGGTGCTGCTCTTCTACGGTGGAAGGGATTGGCAAGAGCTGACCCTGCGCGAGGAGTTGGACGCGCTGAGTGCCAAGTTGAATCTGAAGCTCATCTACGTACTGAACGCCCCGCATGAAGGCTGGCAGGGGGAGACCGGCTATGTGACCGCCGAGGTACTGCGCCGCTACCTGCCCAAGCAATACAAGCGGTTTGTCTATTTCATCTGTGGTCCAGACCCGATGATGGATGCCATGGAGCAAGCACTGCCCCAGCTTGGCATTGCACGTGAGAGTATTCAGACAGAACGTTTTGCCATGGTGTGAAAGGGGAACGGATATGCATCATGTTATCGTCAAAAGCGTTGTGACGGGCTTGACCATCTTGCTGATCGCCGCCGTGGTGGGCTTTGCCCTCATGGTCATGGCACCGATCTAGCTTGTGGATGGAACAGGGTGGGCAACGCATGTCCAAGAGCTTGAGGACTCCCCAAGAAGACACCCAGCTTGTTCGACGATCTATGTGATATAAGAGATGGTTACTGACTCCAAAATCAGCAATCCCCGATCACCCCGGCAGGGGATCTATCGACTGGAGGAGACACCAGAGGGTCGGGCTAGCACCTGGAAAAGCACTAGCCTGGCCCTGACTCGCAAGCCCTGGAAAGCCTTGTATTTTAGGCCGGGTCTACGACTGTCCACACAGGGCAAGCTCGTGCTCGGGGTGTTGGTGGCCACGGTGCCAATCGCCCTCACTGCGGTGTGGCTGGCGTGGAATACGCCGTATCTTTGGCCAGTGTGCGCCGGAAGCCTCTTGGCACTCGGCCTCGGCTTGTCAATTGTAGCCCTAGCCCACCAACCACTGTCCAAGCTTGCCATCAGAGCCCGCCGCTTGGCTGGGTTGTCGCCGGAAGGCCGCCGGCTGTTGGGCTTGCTGCGCCGCGATGCGCCCGGGGATAAAGTCTTTGCCGTGGCCTTGGACCAAATCGAGCAGAGCCTGCAAGAGATCCGGGCCTTGAACCGTATTGGGCAACTGGTTGCCTCCGATGCAGACCTGGAGCGCATTCTGGGTGCAATTGTGGAGGAAGCCGTCGCCCTCCTGCGAGCCGATGCAGGGATCATTGGCTACTGGGATCCCGACCAGGAGGTGTTCCACGACGTGGCTGCCTGCAATATGCCCATCATGTTTCCGGGCAGAGAGTTTCGGGCGCGCGAGAGCTTTTCCAGCCAGGTAGCCAAAACGGGCCAGGTGATCTTTTTGGAGGACTATTCAACGTACCCCTACCGCGTCCCCGAGTTGGAACGGTTTCAGTTGCGGGCAACGCTCGGTGCTCCACTGATGGTCGACGGACAAAGCCGGGGATCCGTGGTCGTCCAGAGCGTTGATCCCAGACGACGCTTTGCACCGCGGGAAGGCGAGTTGCTGGCCACCTTTGCTAGCCAAGCCGGAGCTGCCTTTGAAAAAGCTCGCCTGTACCAATTGGCACTCGATCAGTTAGAACAACTTCGACGGGCCAGAACCGAACTGGCCAAGGAGAGCCAGGATCTGGAACAGGCTTTGGCGGCAATGGTCAGAATCCAGGAGGAAGAGAGAGCGCGCATCGCGGCCGATGTCCACGACGGGGTCGTGCAGATGATGGTTGGGAGCCTGTGCGAACTGCAAGCCGCCATGGCCCATTTTCCCCGCGAGCTGGACAAGGTAGAAGCCAAGCAGAGCAAGGCTCGGGATCTCATCCGGGATTCAATCACCGAGCTACGAAGGGTGATCTTTGATCTGCGGCCCATCGTACTGGATGCAGCCGGTCTGGTGCCAGCCGTGGACAACCTGGTGAACGATCTCCAGAGCATGTCCGAACCCCGGCTCCAGTTGCAGGTAACCGGAACCCCTTGCCGCTTTTCTTCCGAGGTCGAGATTGCAGCCTACCGCATCATTCAAGAAGCGCTGAACAATGCCCTAACCCACTCCGACTCGGACTCGGTGAGGATCCATACGCGATTTGCAAACAGCACACTTGAGATCACGGTAGCCGACGATGGCCAAGGCTTTTCGTTGGATGAGGCGACCTTGATCTATGGCAAGAGTGCGGGTCTCATCGGCATGAGAGAACGGGCACACAGCCTGGGCGGCGAACTGACGATCGCCTCGACACCGGGTAGCGGGACCACCGTGTCGGCCTGGATCCCGTGCCAACCCCGCTGGCGATCGGGCAACGCTTCGATTGAGCCGGATGAAGACATCTGACAGCGGATCTCGTCCGCTTTGCCTACCGAGTTACCGATCCCCTTCACGATACTCTACACTGTCCTTCATCCAGCAATCAAGCTCAGGCGATCAATACGACCGCTGGGCTATGGGCTGCTATTGCTGGCATGGTTGGCAGGATGACTTTCCGATCTCCGCTTTCTCGTGG
>JASFOV010000286.1:0-6242 GCA_050116355.1 Anaerolineae bacterium | reverse complement strand
AACATGACAAGATCAAATGACAAGGAAAGGAGTAACTCGATGAAAAAAGTCCTAGTTTTGGGGGCCGGCCTGGTGACCAGGCCACACGTTCGCTACTTGCTGGATGTGCCCGATTTTGAGGTGACTGTCGCCAGTCGCACGGTGAGCAAAGCGGAAGATCTCGTCGACGGCCATCCCCAGGGTAAAGCCATTGCCCTAGACGTTCAAGACGAGGCCGCTCTGGAAGACCTAATCAGCCAGGCAGATTTGGCGGTCAGTATGCTGCCCTTCATCTACCACCCCAAGGTGGCCGCCTTGTGTGTAAAGCACGGCAAACACATGGTGACCACGTCTTATGTCAAGGAAAGCATGCAGGCGCTGGATGGTCCTGCCAAAGAGGCTGGCGTCATCCTCTTGAATGAGATTGGCGTCGATCCCGGCATCGACCACATGTCCGCCATGAAGGTCATCCACGAGGTAGAGCACAAAGGGGGCCGGATAGCCAGTTTCATGTCATGGACCGGTGGCCTGCCGGCACCGGAAGCCAATGATAATCCCTTCGGCTACAAATTCTCCTGGAGCCCCCGGGGCGTGCTGCTGGCCAGCCGCAATCCAGCCCGCTTCCAAAAGGACGGCCAGATCGTCGAGATCCCCGGCGACGATCTATTTGACCATTACTGGCCAGTTCACGTTGAGGGCTTGGGCGAACTGGAGGGGTACCCGAACCGTGACAGCATGCCCTACAAAGATACCTACGACATCCAACCCTCCGAATGGATGTTCCGCGGGACGCTGCGATACGTTGGCTGGTGCGCCACAATGAAAAAGTTCGTGGAGCTGGGGTTGCTGGACGATGAGCCATGGGCTGAAATGCCGGCGACCTTTGCCGAGTTCACCGCCAAGTTGCTGGACGTGAACCCTGATACGGACCTGACTGCATACCTGGCCTCGCTATGGGATATGCCACCGGATGCGAAGCCCATTGCCGATCTAGCCTGGCTAGGTTTGTTCTCCGACGATCCCCTGCCCGCCGGCAAGGACACGCCGGTGGATATCATGACCGCTCGAATGAAAGCCAAACTGGCCTACAGTCCAGGCGAGCGGGATATGCTCGTCATGCAGCACCAGTTCATCGCCGAGTATGACGATCACAGGGACTTGATCAAAGCGACCATGATCGATTTCGGTATCCCCTATGGCGATACGTCCATGGCGCGAACTGTGGGGCTGCCTGCGGCCATTGCCGTGCGCTTGATCCTGCAGGGCGAGTTGGGAGGGCTGACCGGCGTACATGTGCCCACGATCCCCGAGATCTATGAACCAGTGTTGGCTGAATTGGCTGACTTGGGCATCAGCCTGCAGGAAACCGTCGAGCCCATTGAGTGAGGCGCAGTCCGAAATAAAGATCGGTGGCCTGTGATTGGCACTCGGGAGTGGATGAAACTAGCCATGGACACAGAGCAATATATCTCCATCGAAGATCGCTACAACGCCCATAACTACAACCCCTTGAACGTGGTGCTCAGCCGGGGCAATGGCGTCTGGGTGGAAGATGTAGATGGCCGGCGCTACATGGACTTTCTGGCAGCGTACTCAGCTGTCAACCAGGGCCATTGTCACCCCCGTCTGGTCAAGGTCATGCAGGAACAGTCCGCACGACTGAGCCTGACCAGTCGCGCGTTCCGCAACGACCAACTGCCCCTGCTTGCCCGGGAACTCTGTGAATTGTGTGGCTACGAGATGATGTTGCCCATGAACTCCGGTGCTGAAGCAGTCGAAACGGCGATCAAAGCGGCTCGCAAGTGGGGGTATCGCTGCAAGGGTGTGCCTGAAGACCATGCCCTAATTCTGACATGCTACGGCAACTTTCATGGGCGCACCATCTCGATCATCAGTTTCTCTCCTCAGGAAAAGTACCGGGATGGCTTTGGGCCTTTCACGCCTGGGTTCGAGTTGATCCCGTACGGCGATGCCGTTGCCTTGGAAAAGGCCATCACAGCCCATACCGTCGCGTTCCTCGTGGAACCGGTCCAGGGAGAGGGAGGTGTAGTGGTGCCGCCGCCGGGCTATCTGCGTCAGGTGCGGGAGATCTGCGACCGACACAACGTGTTGCTCATTGCCGACGAGATCCAAAGTGGGTTGGGGCGCACCGGCAGGTTTTTGGCCATGGAACACGAGGGGGTGCGAGCCGACATCGTGACCATCGGTAAGGCGCTGTCAGGCGGGATGTATCCCGTTTCAGCCGTGCTGGCCGATAGAGAGGTTCTAGGCCTGTTTGGGCCCGGCGATCACGGTTCGACCTATGGCGGCAACCCCCTTGCCTGCGCAGTCGCACGCGAAGCTCTGCGGGTCATTGTAGAAGAAAAGCTGGTCGACCGCTCGGCCGAACTGGGCGCCTACCTGCTGGACCGTCTGCGGGCGCTTGACAGCCCGCATATCAAGGAGGTTCGGGGCCGGGGCCTGTGGGCGGGTATCGTGCTCAAACCACAGGCCGGTGGCGCCCGGCGCTTCTGCGAGGCACTGATGGAGCGGGGGTTGCTGTGCAAGGAAACACGCTACAACGTGATCCGCATCGCGCCGCCCCTGACCATTACCCAAGAAGAGATTGACTGGGGATTGGAACGCATTGCCGAGGTCCTTCAGATGGAATGATCGTATGGAGAGATCCGTAGGTAGGCTGAGGAATTGGAGCCAGATTCTCAAAATTCCTTTAAAAAAAGAAGCCAGAACGGGAACCTTTTTGCCTTTGGACACGTCTAGTATTCGGCACCACTCCTAAAAAGGTGCTTTCTCCTTTCTCCCGGGACCGGGTAGAGGGTAATGCCTCTCCCCGGTCCTCTTTTTATGTCCCGAAAGCATCAGTGAAGCAATCGTAGGCGCTGTGGTAGGAGCTCGATCTCGAACTGCCTGGCGCCGGCACCGTATATTTCGCCATCCACCTGGGCCGCCCACGGCGTCACCGAGCGAATGGCCACCCTCCGGCTCTGCGTCATCGTGATGTCATGGTCGGTAATGTGGGTGCCGCGCAAGAAACGAGGGACAAAGCTGATCATCTTGGGCCGGCTCACCGCAGCGGCGATACACAAGTCCAGCAAGCCGTCGTCCATCCGCGAGTCGGGCGTCATCTGAAAGCCGCCACCCATGGTCCGGCCATTCATCACCGAGATCATCAGACATGGCTGCGCAATCTCCCCATCATCAAGCTGAATACTGGCCTGCGGAGCATCATAATAGAAGGCCAAAGTGCGCAGTACAGCCACCAGGTACAGCAGGGTTCCGCGCAGGCGCTTGATTTTTCGGCTCTCAATATTGGCCATGGCGTCGAATCCGACCCCAATCCCGTTGCCAAAGTAGCGCGGTTCCGCCTCCCCAGGACGGAACAGGCCGATGTCCAAAGTCTGGGTGCGGCACCCCATAACAACATGACAGGCGTCCTCCAATTTCAGCGAGAGATCAGCCCCGACGGCAAAATCATTGCCGGTACCAATGGGCAGCACACCCAGCACGGTCTTTTCGGGATCAAGATCCGCCTGCAGCATTCCATTCAAGACTTCGTTGACCGTGCCATCTCCCCCTACCGCGATGATCTTGCGTTGTGCCCGCTCAGCCGCTTGGCGTGCGATCTGGGTAGCATGACCCGGCGCCTCAGTCATCACCAGATCAAAATCTAGGCCCGCCTCACGCAACCAGTCCTTCACCCCAGCGGAAAGCCGAGACCAAGCGCCCCGTCCCGACGTCGGATTGACAATCAGCAGTGCCGTCGACATGTTCCCTCTCCTGTCCCGAACCCTTTCACTGGTGTTAAACACCATCACCGTCAAAAAGTTATCATGGTCGAGCGGCCAACTTGGTAAATCGCCGCAGCCATGGTATCATACTTAGTAGTGGACCCACGCTTAGGCGAACAGGCGCCCCAGACCGCGGGCGCGTGGGGTCTGAGCTGACTGGCAGAAGGAGGCCCTCGAAACGGCGAGGCCAGACAGGGCATGAAAACCGAAGTACAGTTGGAAGGCCCGCGCGTCATCATCCGTCCCATGCGCCGTGAGGACGTTGACGCCATGATGCAATGGCGCCCCTTCGCCGACCCCCTATACCAACCTTTCGACTTTGCGCACCAGGGCCGGCGCCAACAACTCCAATGGTACGAATGGCGCAGCCGCGACCGCCGCCGTCTGCTGTTCACCATCGAGGATGCCCAGAGGACAGTTGTGGGCAGCCTCACGCTGCGCGAGATTCAAGGGCGACAGACAGCCCGGCTGGGGATTACGATTGGCTCTGACTTTGTCAGCCAAGGATATGGCACCGAAGCTCTGCAGATCTTTCTTGACTACTATTTTGATGAGATGGGGTTTGTGCGCCTGGTCTTGGATGTGGCCGCTACCAACCTGCGGGCGCTGCGCACCTACAAGTCCCTAGGGTTTCGGACGTATGGCCAACACTATCGCTCAGCGGGGCATCCAGGCTATCGAACAGTGCGCGAGGAGCCACGCTATCGGCACCTGCACCGCTTCTTCCGGCGCCAAGGCACAACCTACCAGGTCCTGTTCTACGACATGGTCCTGACTGGCGAAGACTGGCACCGCATGCGCAAGAGTCCGGGGCCACCATGAGTTCCATCCTGGTATCGGGGTTAATCAACATCGAAGTGACCCTCCGGGTCGACTGCTTCCCCATCGAGTACTCACCAGTCCGCTATCCCTTTCATGGTGTGGGCAGCAGCGTCTCGGGCGTCGGCTACAACATTTCCAAAGCTTTGACAACCCTGGGGGACAAGGTCCGCTTCGTATCTATCACAGGCCAGGACGGCGCAGCCAGTCTCGTACAGGCCAATCTGGATCGGGAAGGCATTCCCGGCGAGTATGTCATCCGCGGGATGGAGCATACCCCCCATTCGGTCATCCTCTACGATGAGCAGGGACGCCGGCAGATCAACGTCGACCTAAAGGATGTTCAGGAACAGGGTTACCCTGAGGCGCTCTTCGATCAAGCCCTAGAGACCTGCGAACTGGCCGTGTTGTGCAATGTCAACTACTCGCGACCCCTGCTGCACAGAGCCAAGAGGGCAGGCAAACCAATCGCCACAGACGTGCATACCCTTGCCAACCTGCACGATGCGTACAACCGCGATTTCATGGCCGCGGCTGACATCCTCTTTATGAGTGATGAGTTGCTTCCGGTCCCACCCGCGGTCTGGGCACGTAAGGTGCTGGATGCCTACGGTCCCGAAATCGTCGTCATTGGCTTGGGCGCAGAGGGAGCCCTGCTTGCTGTGAGACGGGATGGCTTTGTGGCACGCATCCCCGCTGTTAGCCCCCGGCCCATCGTCAACACCATCGGCGCAGGGGATGCGCTGTTCTCCGCATTCGTACACTACTACTGCCGGGACCGTGATCCATACCAGGCGATCCAGAAGGCCGTTGTCTTTGCCGGATACAAGATCGGCACCAAGGGGGCCGCCGAGGGATTTGTCAGCGAAGCAGAGCTGGAGCGATTGTACGGCAGACTCACCACCTCGGGCGAGATATCAACAGCGTTGGGTCCGCGTTAGTCAAGCTGTCGGACCATCGTCACGTTTCTCTCTACGTATCCTGACTGCCGATACAAAGCCCGTGCCGCCTCGTTATGCCCAAACACATGGAGCAGGATCCGGTCCATGCCCAGATCCAGAGCGCGTTCCTCCAGAACCTTGAGCGAAGCAGTGCCATAGCCCTGGCGGCGGTACACCTCGAGGATAACCAGTTCGTACAGGGCAACGAACTGCTCGCCAGCGCCTTTCCGCAGGCCATACCACAGATATCCAACCCGATCCGCCGACTCACGATCGAGGATGGAGAAGAGGTAATGGTCCGGCGTGGACAAGCCCTCTGGCAGTAAGCCATGAACCATCTGTTTCGCCAAGGAAACGGCGGCATCGGGTTGCCATGCGCCGGCCCGCACCTGTTGCTGAGCATAATCCTCGACACACCACCGCACAAAACGACGGTACTCCGTCTCGGTCATCGGCACCAATTCAACCATCATGTGTCTTCCTCGCCTGCGGGCCGAGGCCTAGTCCCGCATGCTGAGGCCAATCCGCCCTCGCTCCAGATCCACACTGATCACGGTGACATCAACCACGTCGCCGACGCTGACCACGTCGAACGGGTTGCGCACGTAGCGGTCCGCCATCTTGGATACATGAACCAGACCATCCTGCTTCACACCGATATCTACGAACGCGCCAAAGTCGACCACGTTGCGCACTGTGCCCTTCAACCGCATGC
>JASFOV010000285.1:0-6267 GCA_050116355.1 Anaerolineae bacterium | reverse complement strand
CAACAGTATCGCGACCGAACCATCCGAAACCTCAAGCGCCGGGCCGCCGCCCTGGGTATGGAATTGGTGCCACTTGCTACCGAGTCAGCAACAGTTTCTTAGTAGCCGTCTAAGCCGGCGTGGCAAGCCCCCAAATGGCACGGGGGGAGTGCCGCAGTCGCTCCGCTCCTTCGCAATGCGCCGTCCCGGCATCGGGGACAGACTTTGCAACAGCCGCAAAACTAGAACCCCTTTGACTTGGTACCGCCCCGCGTATGTGGTACAATAACCAGGTTGCCGTCGCCCGTGCCGCCCGGGCTGATAGGCTCGGCGCACACGCACACGACGCGGCGGTAGAAAGACAGGGAGCTCCTATGCGCGCAGAGATAGTAACCACCGGCACCGAACTACTGCTTGGCCAGATCGACGACACCAACGCCACCTACCTGGCTCGCCAGTTGCGCGATCTGGGCATCGACCTTTATTTCCGCTCAACAGTGGGCGACAACGAGCAGCGGATCGCCCACGTTCTCGAGCAGGCGCTGTCCCGCGCCGACGTCATCATTACCACTGGTGGCCTGGGCCCCACCGTCGATGACGTGACGCGCGAGGCCGTGGCCCGGGCCACCGGCCGTCCCTTGGTCCCCCATCCCGATCTCCTGGCCCAGATCGAAGCTTTCTTTGGCCGCTTTGGCGCCACCATGAGCGAGAACAACCGCCGCCAGGCCAACTTGCCGCAAGATTGTATCCCTATCGAGAACCCGGTTGGCACTGCCCCTGGCTTCATCGTTGAGGACGAGCGGGGGGCCATCATCACCCTGCCGGGCGTGCCCCGCGAGATGCGCTATTTAATGAAGCACGCCGTCGTCCCCTATCTTCAGGGCAAATTGGGTCAACAGTCGGTCCTCGTCACCCGCATTCTGCGAACCGTAGCCGTCGGCGAGAGCCGCATCGACCAGGCCATCGCCGATCTAGAGGTTTCCACCAATCCCACCGTCGGCCTCTCCGCCCATCCCGGTCAGACCGACGTGCGCATTGTGGCCAAAGCAGCCACACTGACCGAAGCCGAAGCGCTGGTGGCTGACTTTGAGAGCACGATCCGTGAGCGGCTGGGAGCAGCTATCTATGCCACCGGCGACGCCTCCTTGGAAGCCGTCGTCGGCCACCTGTTGCAGGCGCGCGACGCCTCGCTCGCCGCAGCAGAAACCGTCACCCAAGGCGAGGTGACACGACGCCTCAGTGGCCAGCCTGCCGCATTCCGGGGCGGCATTGTAGCCGCCAATGAGGCTGGACTCGCCCCTCTGCTCGGCCTGCAGCCCCAGGCGCTGACCGGCGAGGCCGGTGCGGCAGCCGTGGCCCAAGCGGTGCAGCGTCAATGGAACACAACCCATGGGCTCGCCGTGCTCTGCGATGGGGATGAGAAAACGTGGGTCGCTGTCGCCGGTGAGCAGGGTGTGGACACGCGCCAGATGCGCTTCCGTGGCCGGGACTTCCGGGCCCGGACCTGGACGACAACCCTTGCTCTCGAGTTCCTGCGGCGGCTGCTCCTGGGCCTGGCCAACGGCTGGGCTGGCTAGCCAACACCACGGGCTACCCACTCTAGGGGCAACGTGTTCCGATCAGCCGCCTGACCGCATATGTGCTTCCCCTAGGCAGTAAGCCACTCCACCCGAGTTCGTCCAGTGGAAACGCGTCGCCTTGCCCAGTTCCTGTCGGCTCGCAGTCCCATTCCCGGGCGGCGGGCACTTGCCGCGCGCACCCTTTTTGGGTATAATCGTGTGGCACAGCCACGGCGTGTCTACACACGCTCTTGGCGCTGGTTCACAACACCGGTCCCGGGCTGCAAAACATCGGGTTTTGTCCCGTCCGGCGATCATGGTTCGAGTCCGGGGGAGAACGAATGGCTGATCCTGCCAAACTGGTCCTAATTGACGGGCACGCGCTGGTCTATCGCGCCTACTTTGCCCTGCCACCGAGCATGGCCACCTCCAAAGGTGAACTCACCAACGCCGTGTTCGGCTTTGCATCGATGCTCTTGAACGTATTGCGCGATGAAAAGCCGGACTATTTGGCCGTCGCCTTTGATGTCGGACGCACCTTTCGCCACGATGACTATGACCAGTACAAAGCCAATCGCGCCGAAATGCCCAACGATCTGGAGGTACAGTTTGGCCGCATCGATGAATTGCTGGCCGCTTTCGATATCCCCACCTATACCGCCGCGGGATACGAAGCCGATGACGTGTTGGCGGCGCTGGCCGATCAGGCCGCTGCCCAAGGCGTCGACACCCTCATTGTCACCGGCGACACCGACACCTTCCAGCTCGTAAGCCCCCAGGTACAGGTGATGGCTCCCAAGCGATCGTTCAGCGATACCATGATCTACGACGAGCAGGCGATCCGCGACCGCTACGGCTTGGATCCCAAGCAGCTTATCGACTACAAGGCCTTGGTTGGTGACACCAGCGACAACATACCCGGCGTACGGGGGGTAGGCAAAAAGACCGCGACCAAGCTGCTCAAACAATATGGCAGCATCGAAGCGATCTACGAGCACCTGGATGATGTCAGCAGCTCGCGCTTTCGCAACGCCTTGGAAAAAGGTCGCGACGAAGCCGCTCTCAGCAAGCACCTGGTCACTATCGTGCACGATGTGCCGGTCGACCTCGATCTAGAAGCTTGCCGCCTGGGAGAGATCGACCGTGAGCGGGTGGCTGAGCTGTTCCGCGAACTGGAATTCCGCGCACTATTCGACCGACTGACAGCCGCCCAGCAAGCCGCTTCGCCCAGCCAGCTCTCGTTGTTCGGCGAGCAGGAAGCTCCAACGGACCAGGTCGAGGCGGTAGACTATGAGGTCGTCGGCAGCCCCGCCGCATTAGAGGCTATGGTCGCTCAGCTGCAGGACAAGAGAGACGGCCTGGTCGTGGACGTCGAAAGCACCAGCACCGACCCGATGGCGGCCCGACTGGTGGGCATCGCGCTGTCAGCCCAAGAAGGCACCGGCTACTACGTTCCCGTGGGTCACCAATCTCCATTGAATGGCTCCCAGCAGCCCAACCTGTCACTGTCCTTGGTCATCGATAAGCTGGCGCCCATCCTGCGCGACCCCAGCGTACCCAAGATCGCCCACAATGCCAACTATGACCTCACTGTCCTGGCCGAAGCCGGGCTCGAGGTCGCGCCGCTGGCAAGCGACACCATGATCGCCCAATGGATCATCCATCCCAGCAGCCGCAGCCTGGGCCTCAAGAATCTGGCCTGGACCCGACTGGGCGTGGAGATGACCCCCATCGAGGATCTGATTGGCAGCGGCAAGAAACAGATCACCATGGACCGGGTACCCGTCAAAGAGACAGCGCCCTACGCTTGCGCCGATGCCGATATGACCCTCCGCCTGGCCAACCAGCTGCAACCCGAACTCCGGGAGAAGGCGTTGTGGGAGCTATTCTCTGAGGTCGAGATGCCACTCGTACCGGTTATCGTAGACATGCAGCGGGCCGGCATCAAGCTGGATGTCGACTTCCTCGCGGAGATGAGTGGGGAGCTGGGAGCACGGCTGGATGAACTGCAAGAAGTGATCGAGGGCTATGTCAACCATCCCATCAACATCAACTCGACCCAGCAACTGAGTGTGGCCCTCTTTGATGAAATGGACCTGGCAGAGCCCTGGATGCGCCGCGGCAAGTCGGGCTACTATTCCACGGCCGCCGATGTCCTGGAAAAGATCGAACACAAGCATCCCATCGTCGAACGGATCTTGGAGCACCGGCAGCTGGTCAAACTGAAAGGTACCTACATCGATGCCCTGCCCGCCCTGGTCAATCCGCGCACCGGCCGCGTGCATACCTCTTTTAACCAGACAGGCTCGGTGACGGGGCGCTTCTCGTCCTCCAACCCCAACCTGCAGAATATTCCCATCCGCACCGAACTCGGCCGCAAGATCCGGCGTGCGTTTGTCGCCAAAGAGGGGTGGCGGCTGCTGGCCGCCGACTACTCCCAAGTGGAGCTACGCGTGCTGGCTCACATCTCCGGCGATCCCGCCATGCTGGCCGCCTTTGCCCGGGGCGAGGACATCCATGCCAGTACAGCCGCTGCCATCTATGGCGTGCCCCTGGACAAGGTCACCAAGGATCAGCGCCGCGTGGCCAAGATGACCAACTTTGCCATCAGCTACGGCGTGACCGGCTTTGGGCTCGCCGACCGGACCGAACTATCCCCCAAAGAGGCGGAGGAATTCATTCAGACCTATTTTGTCACCTATCCCCAGATTAAGGAGTATATCGACGCAACCCGCCAGCAAGCCAGAGAGCAGGGGTATGTCGAGACCCTCCTGGGGCGGCGACGCTACTTCCCCGAATTGAGACCGGGCGCCCGCGTATCGCACAACGCCCGGGAGACGGCCTATCGCATGGCCATCAATGCCCCCATCCAGGGGACCGCCGCTGACATCCTGAAAGTGGCCATGAAGCACCTATGGGACGAACTCAGGGAACGGGGCTTGCAGGCTCGCATGATCCTACAAGTACACGACGAATTGGTGCTCGAAGTGCCCCAAGGGGAACTCGAAGAGGTCACCGCACTGGTCATTCAAACGATGGAGGGCGCGCATGCGCTCGAGGCTCCCTTGAAAGTGGATGCCAAGGTGGGCCCCAACTGGCTGGACATGGACGCCGTCTAGCTTCATTCTGAGCTTTAGCCAGATCACATACGCTGAGAGGATATATGATTAGAGAAGAATTGGCCGAACTGATCTACCGGGCAGCGAAAAAGGCACAGCGCAAGAACAACCTACCCAAGACCGAGATTCCGGAAGTTACCATTGAACGCCCCCGCCAGCCGGAACACGGTGACTATGCCACCAGCTTGCCGCTCAAAATGATCGCGGACATCAACCGCGCGCTCAAGGCTGCCGACAAACCGGCCATCTCCCCCGTCGAGGTGGGAAACCGCATCCTCCGCCGGTTGGGTGAGGCGGCTTTTCTCGGCTCAGCCGAGGTGGCGCCCCCCGGCTTTATCAACTTCACCCTAGACGATGGCTGGCTCGCCCAGCAGGTGGAGGCCATCGTCCAGGCGGGCGACGCCTTTGGGTCGGTGAATCTAGGCCAGGGCCGGCGCGTGCAGGTCGAGTATGGCAGCATCAACCCCACTGGCCCCCTGCACGTGGGGGCCGGGCGTAACCTGACCTTAGGCGACTCAATTGCCAACGTGCTGGAAGCGGCCGGCTATGACGTACAGCGCGAATACTATATTAACGATGCGGGCTCGCAGATGCTCAAGCTGGGCGAGAGCCTGTACGTGCGCTACTGCGAACTGCTGGGCCGCGACGTGGGCGGGCTGCCGGAGGGTGGTTACCACGGTGACTACATGGTCGAGTGGGCGCGCCAAGTCCGGGACCAGGAAGGCGACCGCTATCTGAACCTGCCTCGCGACCAGGCCGTCCTCGAGCTGCAGGAGGTCGCCTATCGCATCGCGCTCGAGGGCATCCGTCACGATTGCGAACGGATGGGCATCTATTATGACAACTGGTTCTCGGAGCGCACCCTTTATAATCCCGATGCCACACCCCAACTCGGCGGGAGCTTGTTCGACCAGGTCATGAGCATGCTGCGCTTGGGTGACCACTTGTTCATGGACGACGACGCTGTGTGGTTCAACGCCCAAGCCCTGGGCGGGGATAAGGACGAAGTAGTCATTCGCTCCAACGGGGAGCCGGGCTATTTCGTATCCGACATTGCCTACCACTACGACAAGTTCGTACAGCGCGGGTTCGATTGGGTCATCGATGTCTGGGGCGCCGACCATCAAGGCCATGCACCGCGGATGAAGGCCATGATGCGCGCCCTGAACCTAGATCCTGAGCGGCTGACGCTGCTGATCTACCAGATGGTGACTCTGCTGGAGAGCGGCGAACAGGTCAGGCTGTCCAAGCGAGCGGGTACCAGTGTCGAACTAAGAGATCTGTTGGACGACATCGGCGCCGATGCCACGCGGTTCTTTTTGGTATCCCGGGCCGCCGACAGTCAGATGGAGCTGGATCTGGCGCTGGCGCGCGAGCAATCGAGCGAAAACCCCGTTTACTACGTCCAGTATGGTCACGCTCGTATTGCCAGCATCCTATCCTACGCCGAAGAGCAAAACCATACCGACGCTGGCGCGGACGTCTCCTTGCTGAGCCATCCCGCAGAGCTGACCCTCATTCGTAAAATGCTGGAGCTGCCCGAGGTCGTTTCCTTGGCCGCCGAGAACTTGGCACCCCATCACCTGCCCTACTATGCCCAAGACCTGGCC
>JASFOV010000284.1:0-6269 GCA_050116355.1 Anaerolineae bacterium | reverse complement strand
CGAAGATCGATCTGTGTGGAATAAGGGATTTGCACAAGGAACAACGATGTGAAGAATAGGAATCTGGTCTGGCCGTTCGGTTTCTATTTCCTCTTTTACGCGGGTGTTGCGGCACATCTTCCCTACCAGGTCCTCTATTACCAATCCCTGTCCTTTACAGGCGCCCAGATAGGACTGCTGGCAGGGATAGCTCCGTTGGTCACGCTGGTTAGCCTTCCTCTCCTGACCGGGTTCGCAGATCGGACAAATAAACATAGGCCGATCCTGAGTCTTTCCTTATTGGTTGTGATCTCTGGGCTTGTTCTTTTCCCTTTCCTCAAGACTTTCATGCTCTTGTTTGCCCTGGCTATTCTGTCCAGTGTTTTCTTCTCGCCCGTCATATCTTTTGCGGACAGCGCCACTATGTTCATGCTGGGGGATAGGAGGGCCCTATACGGTCGCATTCGCCTGGGAGGCACGATTGGATTCGCCGTCATTGCGACCATGGCAGGAGCACTGGTAGAAAGCTACGGGTTGAAAATCGCTTTCTGGAGTGCAGCCGGCTTGTTCTTCATCGCTTTCTTTGTGAGCCAAAAGCTCGTCCATGGTGAAGAAGAAAGCGGGATACCGGCTGCCAGAGGACGGGCAAGTGACTTGCTAAAGAACCCACACTTTCTTCTCTTTTTGCTGATCGGCTTCTGTGGTGGTATCTCTTTTGCCACGCTCAACACGTATCTCTTTCCCTATATGAAGGAATTGGATGCTGGGGAGTCGATGATGGGTGTGGCGCTCACGATTGGCACGATAGCCGAGATACCGGTACTTTTCTTTGTCAACCATTTCATCAAGCGCTTCAAGGCATATGCGCTGATAATCTTCTCACTCGCCATGACCGGCCTGCGGTTTTTGCTGCTTGCTGTTGCACCTACGCCTACCTTTGTGTTGTTTGTCCAACTGCTCAATGGATTCAACTACCCTCTTCTGACTGCCGCTGGCGTGACCTACGCCGATGAGCAAGCCCCCATAGGATTTCGTGCTACGGCCCAGGGCCTGTTCAATGCCGCCTTGGGAGGGATTGGTGGTGCTGTCGGTGGTTTTGCCGGTGGCGTACTGTTTGAAAGCTTGGGAGCAAAGGAGATGTACCTTGTTCTCTTTATCTTTGTAGCGCTCGTCTTGGTTGTTGTTAGTCTTGTACACCGTGCACTTCCGGCTGAACCGGAGAGTGTGCCGCTTTCGAAGTAGACGATGAATACAGTCTGTGGTATTATCTCAATAGATCGAGATAGCCGGCATGCGCAGCTCGGATGTGTACGTTTTTCATAAGGCACATCCCCTCATGACTACTTTTTGGAGGATCTCAAGATGAACCCTACTCCGGTGAGAACCGCCGTCATCGGCTGTGGCAATATCAGCAGCATCTATCTCGAAAACGCAGCCAAGTGGGACATCCTGGACCTGCGGTCTTGCGCCAATCGCACCTTGTCCCGCGCTCAGAGCCAAGCCGAGAAATTCCGCGTGCCCCAGGCGGCGCCCATCGCCGATGTCCTGAACGATCCGGAGATTGAGCTGATCATCAACCTGACCACCCCCGACGTGCACGCCGAAATCGGGCTGGCTGCGCTGCGTGCGGGCAAATCGGTTTACAATGAGAAACCATTGGCTGTCAGTCGCGAGGACGGGCGGCTTCTGCTGGCGGAAGCCGAAGCGCGCGGTCTCCGCGTGGGCTGCGCGCCGGATACCTTTTTGGGAGGGGGACTGCAAACCTGCCGCCAGCTGATTGACGCGGGGGAAATTGGGACGCCAGTGGGGGCCACGGCGTTCATGTTCATTCAAGGGCCGGAAGCGTGGCATCCAGACCCGGGCTTCCTGTACCGGTTTGGTGCAGGCCCGCTGTTTGACATCGGGCCGTACTATCTGACTGCTCTGATTTCGATGCTGGGGCCGGTTCGCCGCGTGACCGGCTCGGCCCGGACCACGTATCCGGAGCGGACCATTGGCAGTGGGCCCAAAAAGGGGCAGACCATTCCAGTTGAAACCCCAACGCACATCGCCAGCATCCTCGATTTTGCCGGCGGTCCGGTGGCTACGTTGGTAACCAGCTTTGACGTGGCGGTGTCGGCGGGCGCGGCGCTAAACCTGTATGACGCCGGCGGTGCCCTGCTCGAAATCCAAGGGACAAGCGGCACATTGTCTATGCCGGATCCCAACATGTTTGGCGGCCCGGTGCGGATACGCCGTCTGGGTGAAACGGAGTGGCGTGAAATACCGCTAACCCACGCGCACACCGGCAACGACCGCTGCCTGGGTGTGGCCGACCTGGCCTATGCCCTGCGCACCGGTCGTCCTCATCGCGCCAATGGCCGACTGGCGTATCACGTCCTTGATGCGATGCATGCGGTTTTGGAGGCCTCAAGCAGCGGACAACACATCGAACTGACCAGCAGCTGTGAGCGCCCGGCTGCCTTGCCTGCCGGCTTGCCGGAATACCAGTTGGAGGAATAAGGATGACCAAACAAACATTGGGTACCATCACCGTCACACAAGTGGGGATCGTTGTTCAGGATATCGAGGCCAAGACGCGGGCCTGGGCCGAGGTTCTGGGCCAGCCTGTACCTGAGATCATGATCACCGATACCTATGAGCTCGCGCAAACGGAATACAAGGGCCAGCCATCGAATGCTCGCGCCAAGTTGGCGTTCTTCAAGTTGGGGCACGTAGAACTCGAATTGATTGAGCCTGTGGGCAGGCCGAGTACCTGGCAAGATCAACTTGACGAACACGGCGACAGTCTGCACCACCTCGCCTTTGAGATCCAGGGCATGTCGGAAAAAGTGGCCTACTTGGAGGCCAAGGGCCTTTCCTTGGTGCAGCGCGGCGAATATCCGGGTGGCCGTTACGCCTATATCGATGGCAATGCGCAGTTGGGAGCGATTCTGGAACTGTTGGAGAATGACTGAGCCCATTGGGAGTCCGGTGGCCTACTGGTTGGGCCGTTTTTGGATGTGGCTTTTTGGATGGCAAGTTAAAGGCCACGTCCCAGCTGGCGGTAAATTTGTGCTCGTCGGTGCGCCACACACCAGCAACTGGGATTTCCCCTTCACGCTTGCTGCGGCAGCGGTCTTGCGTCTACGGATCTCGTGGCTGGGAAAAGACTCGGCATTCAAGGGACCTTTGGGGCCGATCATGAGGGGTCTAGGCGGCATTCCCATCGATCGCAGCAGCCCCCAGGGCTTGGTCAGCCAAATTGCAGCGCGATTTGACCAGTCTGATCAACTCATTATCGCCATAGCGCCTTCGGGAACTCGACGACAGACCCAATACTGGAAATCTGGATTCTACTGGATAGCCCACGCAGCCCAAGTCCCTATCCTGTGCGGCTACTTGGACTACCGTCGCAAACGGGCGGGCGTTGGTCTCTCGTTTGTGCCCACCGGCGATATTGGTGCGGATATGGATCGGATTCGCGAGTTCTACCAAGATTTTCAGGGGAAAAAGCCGGAGCTGGCTACCAGAGTCCGACTCGCGGACGAAGACGCCTGATCTTGACGGTAATTTGCACCAGCTAGCCTCAGATTGGGGCTGGGTCAATAGACTGGGAGGGCGAATAGGTGAGGACACTGCAAATAGGCTTGGTCCAAATGGATTCCAGGCCTGGGGAAACGGATACCAACCTGGCACGCGCCAAGCAATGGTTGAATTCGCTGCCCGCCGGGCTTCAGATTGCGTGCTTGCCAGAGTTTTTCAATACCGGCTATCACCTCGACTTGATTGGCGACCGATTCTACGAGTTGGCGGAACCCATTCCTGGTCCGACGACGGCTACCCTGGGTGCCATTGCACGCGCGCGGCGGATGGCGATTCTGGCCAATATCCCCGAGTCAGATGAACGGCAGGCCGGAGTCTTGTACGATACCACTTTTGCTTTGGATCAGGATGGCGAGCTGGTGGGACGCTATCGCAAGACGCATCTGTACCCCACCGAGAACCGCTATTTTCGGGCCGGTGCGGAGCTGCCGGTGTTTGACCTCGACATCGTCCGGATCGGCACCGCCATCTGTTTCGATCACGCATTCCCCGAGATCTTTAGGGCCTTGGCTCTGAAAGGGGCCCAGCTCGTGTTCATTCCCTCGGCGGTGCCGGTCGGATACGAGTACTTGCTCGATCTGCGGACACGGGCGCGTGCTCAAGACAATCAAATCTGGGTCGCGGCGGTGAACCGGGTTGGTGTGGAGGGAGAGGTCCGCTACTGTGGCCGGAGCAAGGTAGTGGATCCCAAAGGGAGGGTCGTCGCTGAAGCCTCACAACGCAACGAAGAGGTTCTAATTGCCGAGATCGATCTGTCGGCCATCCTCAGAGAGCGCCAGCAGGAGCCAGTGCTGCGAACCCGGCGACCGGAACTGTACCGGTGACCGGTCGGACGGCGGGCATTCATCGAAGCAGTTGTATCGGGCGCGGAGGTCGACTATGATCGACAGAGAAGAATATGTGAGTCGCATGCAACGGCTGCAGGGACAGGTGCGTCGCAACGATTTGGACGCCTTTCTCGTCTCTGCCGAGGACAGCATCTACTATCTGACCGGCGTGACCTATGTACCCCTCGAACGACCCTTTTTCATTCTGGTGCAACCTGGGGAGCCTGCTACCCTTTTGGTCCCAGCTTTGGAGCAGGAGCATCTGGCTGCTGCGCCCAATGTAGGCCAAGTGCGTCACTACTGGGACTATCCGTCCCCCGCGGGTGAGGGGTGGCCCGAGCGCTTGCTCGAGCTCTTGCAGAGCGTCGGACAGCTGGGTGTTGAACCCTCCCTGCCCCAAGAGATCGCTGAAACCTTGCAGGACCTCGCGCCCCGTGTTCTTCCGCTCATTGAGGAACTGCGCTTGGTGAAATCCCCGGACGAAGTGCAGATGGTGCGCCAAGCGGCCCACTACGCTGACCGGGGTATGGAGCGGATCATCGCTGCCTCGTACTATGGCGTCTCCGAGATCGAGATCTTTTCACAAGGACGCTCGGTGCAGACTGAGATCATCAAAGAGACCGCGTTCGATCCCCTCACCACCAACGTGCTGACCGCGACCTGGCCAGCGCCGATGAGTGCCATGCCGCACGGCGTGCCGTCGGTCGGCGATCGGTTGCTCGAAGGCCCCCACATTGGGCTGAGCTTCATGCGCGTCAACGGCTACGGTGCCGAGTGCGAGCGCACCTACTTTCTCGCGCCTCCTACGGCCCGTATGAAAGCCTTGTTCGCCACCATGCGCGAGGCCCGCCGGCGAGCGTATGCTCTTTTGGGACCGGGTGTGAGCTGTGCCGAGATCGATGAGGTGAGCTACGGGTTTCTGCGGGATGAGGGGCTGGAATCATACCTACTGCACCGGACCGGCCATGGCTTTGGTCTGGGCAACCATGAAGGGCCGTGGCTCGCCCGGGGCAGCACCGGTGTCCTGGCGGCCAATATGCTGGTCAGCATCGAACCGGGTATCTATGTGCCCGGCCTGGGCGGCTTTCGCCATTCCGACACGGTGTTGGTCACCGGGGAGGGCTACGAGTGTCTGACCCAGTTCCCGGTGCAGCTTGATGACCTGGTGATCACAGCCGCTCGCCGGACTGCCCGCCTAACAGGCGCCATCATGCGCCGGGCTGTGGGGATCTAGACGGTAGGATGTGGGGGAAGGGGCGGGGTTTTCCTCCGCTGGCCACGTCCAGACGGCTCGACGTGGATGGCTGTTTGTTTGCAGCAGTCGATGCCGGAAGGTGACGATCAGCGCCAGAGACCGGTCAGGAACTTGACCTGCTCCACCACCTGGTAGGATTCGCCCCCTTCGTGATCGTTGTACGGCCAGATGCGGATCTCCTTGGGGCCGGTATAGTGATTGTAGGCGGCAAAGACAGTCGAGGGTGGGCAGATTTCGTCCATCAGCCCAGCCGAAAAGAGCGCTCGAGCCGTGGAGCGAGCCGCAAAGTTTACCCCATCAAAGTAGGATAGGGTTTGAAACACGGTGTCTATTTTGTCCCGGTGCACGCGGCAGTAGCGGGCTAGCTCCGAATAGGGCGCAGTATCGGTAATCTGGGTAGCCCGGCGATAGTGGCACAGAAAGGGCACATCGGGCATGACTGCGGCCACATCCCCGACCAAACCACCGACGGCCAAGGCAATGCCACCACCCTGGCTGCGGCCGGTGACCGCGATCCGTGCTTCATCGGTGGCGGGGTGCGCACGCGCAGCCTCTACCGCCCGGACAGCATCGAGGAAGACACGCCGGTAATAGTAGGTACTGGGGTTGAGTACGCCTTGTGT
>JASFOV010000283.1:0-6269 GCA_050116355.1 Anaerolineae bacterium | reverse complement strand
GGAGGTAGCCCAAGGCCACCCCTTCGTCGGCGTCCATGATCACCTCCAGCAGCCGTCCCCGGGCCGCAGCCGGCACATCGATGACACGAACATAGTCGGCATACTCGGCCAGATCCGGGAACAAGTCGCCCAAAGCATTGGCCGACTGGCGCAAGAATTTCCAGTTGAGCACAGCATCCGCCTCTCCCGGATAAAGGGCGAGAGGATAGATCTCGGACTCGACCAAGTCCTGGAAAAAGTGTGTGCCGTACGAAACTTCGGGTGTTGAATCACCATCCGAGACTCCGATTTCGACCAGCATGGCGGTATGGTAGATGTCAGCATAGGTGACCTTCACACCCAGGTCGATATTGGCGCTGCCCCACCTGCCGGGCCCCATGAGAATGAAGCTCTTCTCATCCAACTTCTGGTTCAGCTGGCCGATGACCCGGGCTATCTGTAGCCGGCTGCTATCCTCGGGGATTCGCGCGTACCGCACTGGATCGACAAATATGATGTACTGGATGCGCTGTACCCACCCCTGAGGCACAAGGTGTTCAGACCGAAACAGGATCTCGCTCTCGGTGACAGTGGTGGGCATCGAAACCGATGCGGCCGGCCGTTGCTTGGATTGGGGGCGACATTGAAGCAGGTGGATGCGAAACTCCGGCTCCGGATAGTTGGGCAGGATGTCGGCCGTGAACTCGACATCCACGTGACGACCAAACCGCTCGGAAAGCATCTTGAGCAGGTTCTTGAGTAGCGGGACGAACTGCGTCTTGGTCAGAAGACTGTCAAAGGTGAGCACCAAGTCCCGCGCAGATAAAGTGGGGTCGTAGGCGGGTGGCGCCTGCAGGTAGTCGCCGCGATCGACAGACACCAGCAAGCGGGCGGATGGGAACTCCATGTCCAGCAACTCAGAGACACGGCGCACCTGAAACTCGTTCTCGGCGAGATTGATCACGTCAGCATACCGCTGCGAATAGCGCTTGATCCGTTCTGCATCAACCTCTGGTCGCAAGCCGGGATGGCTCAAGGCAACCATCCGCGGATGGTCGCTGCCCACGCGATCCACGGCCCGGGTGCCCATGCCCCACACCATACGCAAGAAACCATCTTCGCTCCGGATTCTGGGCGTCCAACGGAACGGGTTGTGGCTAAAGCCGACACCGGCCAGGGTGGGGAAAAAGTAATCGCCATGGCGCTCTCCCTGAACCTCCTGCACCAATACGGCCATGCGTTCATCGTAATCCAGCAAACCCATTTGTTTGCGGTAGAAAAAGGCATCCGGGCTGAAGACACTGGCATAGACCTTGGAGATGGCCACCATCAGCGCCCGCAGGTTCTCTTCGGGTGAGCCTTGGTTGGGACAGAAGAAACTGTCGTACTTGCCCGCAAAGGAGGTGCCAAAGTTGTCCTCCAAGAGGCTGGAGGAGCGGACAATCAGTGGGCGGTGGCCGATCCGTTCCAGAATATCCCGCAACCTTTCGGTGATTTGGTCCGGAAAGTGTCCGCCACTGAAGGCCTTGCGCGCCTCCGGATACTCGGACGCAATCTCCTCCCGGGACTTGTACTTCTGATTGTGCAGGTAATGCAGGCCGTTGAGGTCCATAAAGTCGTAGAATACATCGGCTCCGATGAAATAGGACTCGGGCAGGACAATATGGCTGCGCAGATCCATTTCCTCGTTGGATTCTTCGAGGTGCAGGATCTTCCAGGCCAGCATCATCCCCGCGGCTTTGCCCCCGATCTTGCCACGACCGATGCGCCGCCGCAGGATCTCTTTGAGATCGGCGATGGTGAACAGCTCCCGGGCAATGCCCACAAAGGCCAGCTGGTCACTGATGAGACCTTTGATCAACACAACGATGATCTCGCTCAGATGGTGCTGGATCTTGACTCGCTCCTCGGGCGGCAGGGCCTCGTAGGCTTCCCCCTGCGCAAAGAGCCAGGCCCACGGGGCAATCTCGGGGCTGAAGGTGAGAACAACATCGTCCGCGGGCAAACGACGCGCCAGGACATCGCGGACGATCTCTTCAAAACGCTCATGAGGCAGGTTGTGGGCAAAATAAAAGTCAGTCAGATTGTCCCGATAGTGAGCCACGCGAGTCTGCCACACATCCTCCGACTCCTCTACGAGGGGATCGGTCAACCCTTCCCGCCGCTGGGACAGCATCGCTTTGTGTTTGATCTCCCGCTCAAAGTCGCTGGGAGAGATGACGCCCCGGGCAAAGAGCTCGCGGCGCATCCGCTCACGGATGACAGGCGCTAGCGTGGGGTATTCGATCAACTCCAGATAGAGCTGCAAGACCTTGGGCTGTGCTTGGAGCATGTGGCCCTCCCAAGTTCCGGTGCCGGCAGACTGGACCGGGTTCCTGTTTCGATAAGAAATGAGCACCACCGTAGAGATGGTGCTCGCCTGTGAGTTTTCTGGTAGCGGATACGGGAATCGAACCCGTGTCTCTGCCTTGAGAGGGCAGTATCCTAGGCCCCTAGACGAATCCGCCTCCTCACCCAATCTCGCGCTATTGTACCAGCAGCCCATGAAATTGTCAAACCTTGGGGCGGACAACGTCATGCCTACGTCCGGGGGGCCGGCTGGGACCAGCCATCTTTGCCGCGGGCAGGAAATTGTCATCCGTCCCGCTCTGCGGTATAATGACCGCCGGTGGAGGGCGGATGGCTGCGGATAGCTGGGGAAGCACATCAGGCAGGGTGCCAGCCGGCTAGGCGCCAGCCAGCAACAGGAGAACGATGCATGGACCTCAAATGGCTGCGCAATCCATTCTTCAGCCGGCAACGGATCACGGATCTGGACTGCTTCTACGGACGCCAGAGTGAACTCGAGGCGCTCTATAGTGCCGTGCTCACACGCCAATGCCGCTCCATCGTCGGTGAACGCAAACTAGGCAAGAGCTCGCTGCTGAGCGCCGTAGCTCAGCCGAGCCTGATGGCGCATTACGGCCTGGATCCGGATCAGGTCCATTTTCTCTATCTCGACCTGGAAGGGATGGCCTCGGCGGAACGGGGGGATTTTTGGATCGAGGTGCTGGACCGGCTGGGCGCTGTCCTGCCAGCCGGCCCCCTGCGGGACCAGACGGAAAGTCTGCTGGATGCAGGCCAGTTGCGCTTCACTGTCGTCCGCCGCCTGTTGCGTCGTGTGCTGGATGCGGGCTTGGACCTGATCCTGGCCCTGGATGAATTCGAGGGCCTGGCGCGAAATCCTAATTTTGAGCCCGACTTTTACGGCGAGCTGCGCAGCCTGGCCGGGGAATTGGGCATCGTCTACCTCACCGCCTCCAAGCGAGGGTTGTACGAGCTCACCTACCACCACACCGACACCCTCTCATCACCGTTCTTCAACATCTTTTCGGAGATCACGCTGGGTCTGATGCCCGAGGAGGAAAGCCAGGGTCTGCTGACCACGCTTTCGACCCAAGGGCAGGGTCCAGGCTTTTGCGAAGAAGAGATCGACTTGGCCCTAGAGCTGGCCGGACCCCATCCCTTCTTCCTACAGATCGCAGGCTTTCATCTCTATGAGCTGCCAGGTCGGGGTGAGCCCCAACCTCCCGACGCCTATGACCAAGTCGCCCGGCGTTTCAACGCCGAGGCCGAAGATCACTTCCGCTATCTTTGGACCCAACTGGACCATGACGAGCGACAGGCGCTCCTGTCGCCCAATATGGCCCGCGAGCCCCTCCGAAAGTCGCTGATGGCCAGGGCCTTGCTCCGAAAGCAGGAAGACCGGTACGTCCCCTTCGGTCATGCGTTTGCCGTTTTTTTGGAAGGCCGGCGGCACCAAGAGGAAGTATCACCGACCGCCTCCACCCTGGTAGAGCCCAGATCAGACAATGACCTGACCGGCAAGCGGTTGGGCAACTATCGCGTTGTGGCTGCGCTGGGCCAGGGCGGCATGGCCAAGGTGTACAAAGGCTACCACCCGCTGCTCGACCGCTATGTGGCCATCAAGGTGCTCGGGTCTCAGTTTTCTGCCGATGAGGAATTCCGAGCCCGCTTTCAGCGCGAAGCGGCGGCCATCGCTCGCCTGCGTCACCTCAACATTGTACAGGTCTACGACTTTGGCATCGAGGGCAAGATCCATTACATGGTCGTGGAGTACATTGCCGGCGACACACTCAAAGCGCGGATCCGTGCCGCCCGGAGTGCGGATGAGCGCCTGCCGGCCCAAGAGGTCATGGCGGTGCTGCGCGGTTTGGCATCGGCCTTGGACTATGCCCACGCCCGGGATATCATCCACCGGGACGTCAAGCCAGCCAACATTATGTTACGTATCGAGGTACCAACCGAAGGCGGGACCGCAAGTTCATTCACCCCGGTGCTGACAGACTTTGGCATTGCCAAGATCATGGAGGGCGTGCAATTCACCGGCACAGGAATGACCATCGGCACACCCGACTATATGGCGCCGGAACAAGGCGGGGGCGAACCGGTCTCCTACAGAGCGGACCTCTACTCGCTGGGCGTCATCCTGTACGAGATGCTTTCCGGCGAGCTGCCATTCACAGCCGATACGCCCGTGGCGGTATTGATGAAACACATCTCCGACGCGCTACCCCCCTTGCACTTGCGTGCGCCAGAGCTGCCCTCCGCTCTTGACCTAGTCCTGGAGAAGGCGCTGGCCAAGGATCCCAACGAGCGCTATTCCTCAGGCGCAGATTTGGTCCGTGCCGTTGAACAAGCGTGGGCGCCTGCGGCCGCAACCGCGTCACAGCCAGGAGCCACTCCGTGATCAAACGCAGCATCGGGGTCGGCCTCCTGGTAGGCGCGATTTTCGCTCTGGTGGCGGTCTATCCCACCATCCGCATCTTCGGTGCGCCGGCTGGGGCGTTGGGCGACCAGCCCTCCGTCTTTCGCTCTCTGCTGCTGGCGGCGAACATCGTAGCGATCATCGTGGGCCTGAGCCTGGTCGGCAGTGTCGCCGCCTGGAAGGCGCATGCCACCCAGGTCACTACGGGCTTCCAGGCCGGCGCTATCAGCGGTCTGGTAGTCAGCGTATTGTATTACTCTCTGGTTCTTGCTCCCACCGTTGCCGTAGCGAGCAGCATCGCGCTATGGAGGTTCGAGCCCAGTCGCCTTCAGCCCTACCCACCCGATCCGGTGGCGTTTCAATTCATCCAACAGATGACGCGGGGCATGATTCTCCAACTGGCCATCACACTGACCGCTGGTGTCCTGCTGGGCGGCATCGAAGGCGCCATCATCGGCCTGGCGCGCCAAGATCCACCCGCCGCCCAGCCTCTCCTGCTGGACGTGATCGACAGCCCCCATCCACGCCGCACCTGGTTTACCGGTCGCGACGCATCGTGGAAGGCCGGCTTGGTGGCCGGCCTCTTGGGGGGATTCGTCATGTGGCTGAGCCTCATCGTCCTGTTCGTGACCAATCTGAAGGTCGAATGGCCGATGCTAGAAAGCGCTGTGACAGAGGACAGCGACCTGGTTACGCAAGCCTTGTTTACCGGGGCCTCGTTCGACTACCTTCTCCCCCTCTTTGTCCTGGCGGTGCTTGGCATCGGAGCACTGGCGGTCCTCTTGCTCCGGGACCCGCCGCGCCGTCACCTTACACGTTTTCAGACGGTCCTCATCGCCGGCGTCGTTGCCGCCGTCCCGGTTCTTTTGATCGCGTTACAGGTGACCTATTTCCTGTTGGGCCTATCACGCTATGCCGCCCTCTATCTGCTCTTTGAAGCCCAAACGGTGGATCCGGCAGGAGCACTCTACGTCGATCCGACCATCATGGAATGGCTACGAAATCTGGTGCAAACGCCCCAGATGCTGACACCGGTCTATTACCTGGCGCCGGTTGTGCTGTTCGCTACTGTTCTGATCCTCGTGCTGCTGTGGATCGGACCGCAGGCTGTCTTTTACGGCTTGACGCTGCCCCTGGTATTCCGCCGTCCCGTCGACCGGGCCGGGCGCATGGCGGCGGCCATCAACAACCAACCGGCGAGCCTTCTGCCCCAGCTCTATGGGCTGTACACCAAAGACGATCAAGCCATACAAGTTCTGCCCCACCTGGCATTTCAAGCCAAGGACCGGGCTGCTGCGACCACCGTTGCCGCCTATCACACCCTCAGTACCCAACCGGCAGAGGCTGGACGGTCTCTATCTATCGTACGCCAAACCTTGGCAGAAACAGAGATGTGGCGCTGGCAGTCAGAAGTGGGCGAACTATACCGGATTCTGGACAAAGGCCTGTCGGCCAAGACGCTGGCCGACGTAATGGCGATCAAGGCGCCTCCCGAAGAGATCACCTCTACACTGCCCAGCCC
>JASFOV010000282.1:0-6280 GCA_050116355.1 Anaerolineae bacterium | reverse complement strand
ATCCGACCAGCTACCTACCAGTCCAAATTCAGATTGCGTATGAAGGTGTCCAGATCGTCGCCACCGTGGACACGGATCCGCTTCAGGGCAAATAGGTCATCGCCGCTGTGGGTGGCGCCTTGGGCGGTCAGCACGGCGCCCCAGTAATGTGCGGAGCGTAGTACATCAACCACGAAATCGTCGTAGCGGCCGGAGGGGTAGGCGTAGAAACGACAGACTTCGCCCGTCCGGGCCTCGATGGCTTCTTTGGGCCCCAGGATCTGGAATACCAAAAAGTCATAGCTGCGGTTTCGCAGATCGGGGTGGTTGTAGCTATGAGGCTCGAACTTCATGCCTGCAGCGTGCATCTCTTTGACCTGCTCCCAGGTCAGAAAATCAGGGTATTGATTGTCGATGAAGGATGTGATCAAGAAGAATGTGCCACTGTAGCCATACTTTTGCAGGAGTGGGAAGGCATTGGTGTACATGTCGAGGTAGCCGTCGTCGAAGGTGATGATAATGGGCTTGGGCGGCAGATGCTTTCCCATGGTGATATGCAGGGCCAGGTCGTTCAAGGTAATTGACGTATAGCCTTCCTGCTGCAGATACTTCAGTTGCGCCTCAAACTTTGTGGGGGCAACGGACAGGTCCTGGCGATAGATGTCTGCGCCTCGGGGCGCTTTGGCGATGTGATGGTACATCAGAATCGGGACGCGAACCTCACGGTTCACACCGTCGGGCGTCGGCATCAACGGCGTCGGAGTAGACGTCGGAGTAGGCGTTGGGGTACGGGTCGGCGTCGAGGTTGGGGTTGGCGTTGCCGTCTGCGTGGGCGTGGCTGTCGCTGTCGGTGTCGACGTTGGTGTTGCGGTGGCGGTCGGCGTAGGTGTGGGGGTTTGCGTGGGTGTGGGCGATGGGGTAGCGGTTGGCGTTGTGGTTGGGATGGCGTCGATGGCCTGGGCAGCAACTTGGACCACAGAGCGGTTGGTGGCGACGTATACCGCGGGTGTGTCGGAACGCGAATACGCAGCACTGATCAGCAGTGCTGCAATGGGCAACGCCAATAGTATGAACCACCGGGAACTCGGTCTATGTCGCAAACCTGCCTCACGTATGACGGCTCGAGTCTTCTAAGCATAGCGCAACTGGGGAGAACTGTCAAATGTACATCTCCTGCTCGATATTTGATACCCTTTGCTTCTCGTGGTATAATCGATCTTGGTCAGATGGAGGAGCCGTCGCTAGGCAAGGTTGTCTAGAGGAACTTCCCGACTCCCAGTCTCTGAGCCCGGCAGCCGGACATCCGGCTTGGGAGTGAGACAAGGTCGCCTCACGAAACAGTAAGTGAGGGCAGGCCGGCGAGAGCCGCGTCCTGACTACAACCGCAACAGAAAGCATTCCCGCCCACGCATTTGGCGCGGGTAAGGGGCGAACCGGTGGGGTAAAAGCCCACCAGCGGCTGTGGTGACATAGCCGGCTAGGCGAGCGTGCGGCCGGGAGCAAGGCGAGTGGGCCGGGCTGCAGAGTCCGGTCTCGTCGCAGCGGCGACGACAAAGCCGGATCACACCCGGCACGTTAGGAGCCGCCATTCCTCTTGTGGGGATGAGACAGATGACGGCACCCTGGCTTTCGGCTAGGGGAACAGAATCGGGGGTATGATACCATCTGGCTGAGTGGCTTGATGCCGACGTGGCGGAACTGGCAGACGCGACAGATTTAGGATCTGTTACCCTTCGGGGTGTGGAGGTTCAAATCCTCTCGTCGGCACACGTTGCAGGGGCCCGTGGCCTAGCGGGAAGGCGCCTGCTTTGCACGCAGGAGATCGCCGGTTCGAATCCGGCCGGGTCCACTCAAGCATATGTTCGGAGAGGGAAGGGCAGCGGTGGGCCTAACGCTGCCCTTTTCTCTACTTGTGAGAGGAGAGATTTATGGCCAGATCTGCACTGTTCGCTGGGTTGATCCAGGACGAACAAGGCACCCCAGTCGAGGTAGTGATGATTGGAGATGAGCCAACCTACGTCGTCGACGATGCTGGGTTTCGACGGCACATAGACTCGCGCTCGGTCGATCTCCAAGTGATCGAACTGCTCCGCGGGCAGTTTTTGGCGCACCGTGAGCTGGCGACGGAGGCCATGCTACAAATGCTCGGCAAGGATGACCTCTTTACCAAGGCCATGATCGATGCATCGATCAAAAACATGGATCAGGTGCTGGAACACGACCTGCCTGAGGGTGCGCGTGCCTGGTTGGGTATGCTCGGTTTCCGGGTGATTGTCGATACGCATGGCAGTGTTGTCCGCCTCGATATGCCCGAACAAGCTGACGATTTCGACGAATAGAGCAACGCCAATGGCAATCCAACGGTGGGAATACTGTCTACTGGCCAGCACGCCCATGTCCGGCCTTGACGATGACGGGATCCGTGTCAGCTACCGACTGTCCGGTCCTAGTGGGACCGAGCACGTTGTCCTTCAAAGCGACAGTCCGTCTCCCCTGGGCGCGGTGGCCGAATTGCTGAACCGGCTGGGCGACGAAGGCTGGGAACTGGTTGCATACGATACGACAACCAACCGCGGTATATTCAAACGACTCAAACAATAACGACGAGGTGGCTCATGCTCCGAGATGTTCCTTCCCGTGGCAATGAAGAGATCGACCTGTATATGCGCACCTACTACTCCCTGCTGCGCTCCACCGGCGACATTCGCGTCCGTTCCTTGGAGGAGACGCACTGTGCCATGGACTCCAGTCTACATATCGGCGCCGATGGATCTACCCCCGATATCTCGGCTTTTGTCTATAGCGTCATGCGCTTGCCTCAATGCATGTCCCAGATTTGCCTGGTTCTGATGGGCCAATCCGATGAGGTGTTTGACCGCCGGGGGTATCCCGACGTCGAGCGCTGGCAGCCGGTCACAGCTCATTCCCGGCGGCGCAAGATGTTCTTCGATGGCGAGTCTACCCTTGCCGCTTTTATCGCTAGCGTCTCGGACATTGACGATCTGATCCCCATGCTAACTGCCTATCAGATCGAGTGGAACAAGCTCCACATCCGGTTGGTGGATTCGCCGCTTTTGGACCGTATCAAGGCGCACGTCTCGGGTGAGCATCCACTCGCGCCCGATGAGGTGGGGGAAGTTGCTGCTGTCTTGGATATCTCAGCCGACGATTTTACCAAGCTGCAGGCTGCTTGGGGCACGGTCTTGTGGCAAAACCTCTTGCAGGTGGGCCGGAAGCAGAAGGATGTCTCCATCCGGCTACTGGCTGGATCGCTGACCGACTATCGCCGGGCTACCGACGGTTGGTGGTACACCATCTCCCGCGAGGTAGACCGCTATCTCAAGGCCGACCTATTCTACCGGCCGGTCTATTTTGTATCCTCCAATACCCACAGCCTGATGAACCTGTTGGGGGGGTACGCTACGACGATCGAACCGCAACTGGCGAGTTATTTGGAGGAGGTGAACCCGGAGAATCTGTGGCGCCACTACCAGCGTCTGAAAGCGGGACAGGGCCGGCAGGCAGTGGAGAACCTGTTGTACTATGCGTTGAACAAGTACCTCAGTGCGGGCAACAAGGAAGAGCAGGCGCAGAAGGTGGAAGCCATGCACAAGTTCCACCGCGAGGCTGGGTTGCTACACGTAGAGAACCCCCTCTATCTTGACGTGGCGGCGCAGGTCATAGAACTCCGATCCTTGCAGCCGGATCGGTTCGATCTGCGTGTGCAGATGGATGACCTGGATGTGCTGACTGGGAGTAAGGCGGTGATTCTTAATCTGGATTATCCTCTCGGTATGGCCGCCTATCACATTCTGACACAGGTCGCCGCGAATCTGGGCGAGCTGCAGGGCGTGTATTTTATGGGCAAGGCTGCGACCCTAAACGGACAGGTAGGGGATGTGATGATCCCCAATGTTGTCTATGATGAGCACTCACAGAACACTTTTCTGTTCCGGAATTGTTTTCTTGCCAATGATATTGCCCCCTATCTGGCCCTGGGCAGTGTGTTCGACAACCAGAAAGCGGTGACGGTGCGGGGTACCTTTCTCCAGAACAAGGATTTCGTGTCGGTCTTTTACCAAGAGGGGTATACCGACATCGAGATGGAGGTTGGACCATATCTGAGCGGGGTCTACGAGAACATCTATCCCCAACGCTATCCGGTTAACGAGATTGTCAATCTCTTTATCAACGCACCGTACGACATCGGGGTTATCCACTATGCGTCGGATACGCCCTATAGCCGCCGTCAGAGCCTCCTCTCCAAGAGCCTGTCCTACTTTGGCGTTGATGCCACCTATGCGGCGTCCATCGCCATCCTGCGGCGCATCCTGACCCAGGAGATCCACCGTCTCCGAGGGCGCGATCGATAGTTTCGAGAGTAGGGGCACAAGCATCTATAGGCTGGCCAGGGCTTCAGGCAACTCGGCCAACCGGTTGATGGTGACCGTGGGGGCGACCGGCACAGGCTGTCCGCGACTAGCATCCTGGCCTTCCTGACGGGCATCCTCCCGCGCACGCAGCCAGATGCTGGCCATGCCCGCCTGCTGAGCGCCGAGGATATCGGCTTCCAACCTGTCGCCGACGACGGCTATCGCCTCGGGGGGCAGCGCCCAGGCGCCCAAAAAGGGATCAAAGGCGACCGGGTCCGGCTTGCGGATGCCGGTGGCGGCTGACGAAAGCACGGGATCCAACCACGTGGCAAAACCGAAGCGATCCACCAGACGTTGGATGAACGGAGCGTCGGTGGCGTTGGAGAATAAGCCCAAGCGCAGACCCTCTTCCGACAGCGCTTCCAACACGGAGAGCGCCTCAGGATAGGCGGTCCAGCGGGTGTATTCGTAGGCGAAAAAGGTGTCGATCGTCCAGCGCACCAGCAGTTGGTCCGGTTCGACGACACCGCACTGGGCCCAAGTACGCCGCATCGAGGCCTCCGCGGTCACCTCGCGACAGGTCTCCTGCGCGTGGGCAAACCCCTCGCTACGGATCTCCAACCATGTTTGGGCCAGATCCTTCCCCTCTACGCCCAATTCCTGCCCATCCACAAAGGCGGCCAGATCGGTGGCACCCTGTTCGAATACCTCGGGCCAGGTGCTATCCAGGTACATCAATGTGTGTCCCAGATCTAAGATGACACCCTGCATTCTCATTCGTGGACCTCACAAGGTAGCGGACGGGCGATGGTCGTCTGCCGTCAGTATCCTCTTTCTTTGTCGATCAGATTGAGCAGCCGCTCGTCGTTCAGGTAGCGCTCCAGGTTCTGGGCAAAGAGTGCGACGGCTCGCTCGTCATAGCGAGGGGTGAACCCCGCGACATGGGGGGAGAGCAGCGCACTGTCCAGGTTCCACAGAGGGCTTTCTGGGGGCAGCGGTTCTTCCTCGAACACATCCAATCCCGCTCCGGCGATCCAGCCTTCCTCGAGGGCCCGGATCAGGGCCGGCTCGTCTATGATGCCGCCCCGGGCAATGTTCACCAAGTAGGCATCTGGCTTCATGGCGTGCAGTTCGGCCTCGCCGATCAGATGGGTCGTGGCCGGCGTCAGGGGTAGGGCGATGACCACATAGTCGCATTCGGCTAGCATCTCTTGGAGACCCTCGGGCTTGTAGATCGTTTCAGGTATGGCTCCCTCCGGATCGCCAATGTCGCCGGCTGTATAGCCGTGGTCGATCCGGGACCCCGAACGGCTCAGGGCCAGCACACGCATGCCAAAGGCCTTGGCCAGTCGGGCCACTTCCCGGCCGATGCTACCGTAGCCGAGGATACCCAACGTGCTGGCCCGTAGTTCTGGACGGGCATAGAGCTGCCACCGGCCTGACGGCCACTGTGCCTCGCGCTGGCACTCGGTCCAGTGTGCCACGCGCCAACGATGGGCCAACATCGAGGCCATGACGTACTCGGCAATGGGGGTGGCGTGAATGCCGCTGACGGTGGTAATGGCCATGTTGCTTTCCATCACAGGTTGGTTCTGAAGGTGGTCGGCGCCGGCTGTGTGGAGCTGGATCCAGCGTAGGCTTGGCGCTTGTTGCAAGATGTCGTTGGGCACGAAGAAGGTATACAGTACCCTTGTCTCGGGATGAGCGCTCAAGGCCGCGGCGACTTGGTCCGCATTGCGGCACGTCTCTTGTGTGATGTGTAGGCGCGGCGATACGGCCCGTAGCTGCTCCAGCAGCTCGGGGGTAAACCGCATCGTTGAAAGAACGTCGACCGGATTCATAGTCTCCCTCCAAAGTCTCCACCCCGGTGCGTGCCCATTGGCTCTGGAAGCTGGCATCTACTCCTGTGCATCGTGAACGATCTGACC
>JASFOV010000281.1:0-6285 GCA_050116355.1 Anaerolineae bacterium | reverse complement strand
GGCGTTGTCCTGGTCATGGGTGGTGTGTACCTGGTGTCCAATGGCTGAGCGAAGAGAGCAGGTTTCATCCATGTCCCAAGATGCTGATACAATCTCCATTACCTGGCGAAACTCTCTGTTTGGCATCGGTACTGCCATCTGTTTCGCCATAAGCGCGATCTTTATCCGCAACGGTCTGGAAGGTCTGCCATCGCCGCTACTGGGCGTGACCGTTGGCATGGTCATCCCGACTGCTGTGTATGGGGTTGTTCTCCTCTTCCGGCGCAAAAAGGTCCAGCAGGGATCGATTCCCTGGGACACATGGTTGTTCCAGGTGGCAGCAGGCACCATTGTCGGCCTGTCGACGTGGGCCCGGTGGATCGCGCTGGACATGGCTCCAGTTGCAGTGGTGATGGCCCTAGGACGGGCGAACGTACCTGTGGTGATCTTTTTGGCACCACTACTCGTCGGTCGGCAAGCAGAACGGGTTACGCCCCGAGTCTGGTTGGGGGCAGCCCTGATCATCGCCGGCGCTATACTTCTGAACTTTTACTCTTGAGGAGGCGACAGATCTCGCCAAGGGTTGCCATGCCCGGCTGTCTGCATTGACAGTGCGTCCGTCGCGCGGACCACGCTCCTGCAATGATGCACTTGGGATAGCCCCTTACGATGAATCGAAGGTGAGGACTACGAACGAGCCAAGCACAATGAGGGTCACGGTGACGATAAGCAGCAGGGTCTGCGCCACGATCCTGCCTGCCGGCGAATGCACATAGTCATCGATGACGACCCGCATGCCGTTGGCACCGTGCAGCCAGCCAAAGATGAGCAGGACCAAGTCGAACAGACGCCAGCCGGCGAATTGCCAGCGCCAGGCAATCAACTGGAAGCTGATCGAATCCGTGCCCATAGCGATGTGCATATACAGCAAATGGAAGAGAGCCATCACCAGCAGTACGACGGCGGAGATGCGGGTAAATAGCCAGGCAATCCGCTCCAAGTTGGCAGTACGGTGGGATTGGGCCAAGGGTCGAGCTTGCATGGGTCTTCCTCCGCTCTAGAACATTCGCTCCAGCATGATGACAGCCGACGGTATGAAGACGAGGACAAAGATGACCATCTGTATGCGCCACAGTGGCGCCTGGTACTTGCCAGCGCCAGGCCAGAAATCGACGATCATCACGCGGATGCCGTTCAGGGCATGGTATAGTACCCCTAGGTACAGTCCAAAGATGCTCAACAGTTTGAACAGTACACTGTGGTAAAAGAACAGCACCGAGTTAAAGACGTGGGCAGGGAAGGACATCAGAAAGATGTTGAAGATGTGCATGGCAAGAAACAGGAAGACGCCCACGCCTGTGATCCGGTGGAGCATCCACGCGATCTGCCCCTCGCGTCCCCGGTAGGTAACGGCCCGAAAGATGCTGGCAATGGCAGCCATGGTGTACCTCCTACTCTATGTTGGTTCTGTTTGTCTATGGTAGCGATGTAAGCCAGTCGTACAGAAGCTGGAGATCTGAGTCGCTGACCTGGCTTGAGTTGTAGGCTGGCATGCCGTCTTCCCCTTCACGCACCACCCGCTGGAACTCGTCATAGTCGAATTCCTCGCCAGTCAGGCCTTCGGCGATGGCACCTTCGGCGTTCGCCCCGTGGCAGCCGGCACAGGCGAGTTCTGTCCACAAGGCCTGCGCCCGTTCGCCCGTCGGCGGTGGCGCCTGAGTCTGTGCTTGGGCTTGTAGCCAGGCGTAGATTGCCTGTAGGGTTTGGTCGCTCAACTGGGTCTCTGAGAAAGGAGGCATGCCCTCTGCACCCTGGCGAACGACGGCCTCGAAGGTGGAGTAGGACTGCGAGGTGCCGGCCAAGGCCGAAGCACTGGCGCCCTCCGCGTTCAATCCGTGACAGCCGGCGCAGGCCGATTGGGCCCACGGGTTCGGCTCTGGCTGGCCAGTTGCGTCCGGTTCGGGAGCCTGAGCCTGCAGCCAGGCGTAGATTGCCTGTAGGGTCTGGTCGCTCAGCTGGGCTTCTGAGAAGGGTGGCATACCCTCTGTACCCTGGCGAACGACGGCCTCGAAGGCGGAATAGGACTGCGAGGTGCCGGCCAGGGCCGAAGCAGTGGCACCCTCCGCGTTCAATCCGTGACAGCCGGCGCAAGCCCATTGGGCCCACGGGTTCTGATCTGATTCGTCTGTTGTGGCAGGAACCGGATTCTGGAACCAGGCGTACATGTTCTGGAGATCTTGGTCGCTTGTCTGGCTCGCTGTGTACGCGGGCATCCCCGGCCCGCCTCTACGCGTGATGTTGATCACCTCACGAAGGGTGAGCGGTGTGTGGGCAAGCGCCGGACCGCCTGTGCTGCCCTCGGCATTGAGGCCGTGGCAGCCTATGCACTCCGATTGAGCCCATACCCTCCACCCGCGTGAGGCATCACCTTGTGTTGCGCTGCCATCTTGAGCCGCGCCACAGGACCCGACCAGCAGAATGACCGCCGACAGGACCAACACAAGCCAGATATGGCGCGAATTGCCCATCAACCCGTCCTCCAAGAAAAGGCCTATTGCTCGTTGAGCAGCGCTTCAATTGTACCACACCCGTCATGAATGCTCAAATGATGGTCTATTCCTATGGCGGACCATCTTGTGGCTGCCATGTACAGCGGGGATACCTTGCGGGGAGCTCACGGCTCCTTGGAAGGCGGGAAGTGAGGGATGGATCTATAGGGCTGCGGAACCGAGTGGCATTTCCCAGGGGGACGAACGCCACGTCCGTAGGGGCGTACCTATTCGTGTTCGGTGCCGTCGGGTAGGGTGGCACCCTGGAGGGATGCGGTCTGGGCCAGCTGTTCTTTGGTCACCTGAGCACCGCGCAAGTCCGCATGGTGAAGGTTGGCCCCACGCAAGTCTGCACCGGAGAGATTGGCATCGCGCAGGTCGGCGCGACTCAGGTCGGCGTTCACCAAGAAGGCCCCTTGTAGATTGGCTCCACCTAGCTTGGCCTCTTGCAGGTTGGCGCCGCGGAGGTTGGCGTCACAGGCGCAAGTGTTCGCACGACGGGCTCGGTCAGCAACGCGCCGGTTCCCGTCCACTGGATCGAGTCCGGTCAGGGTATCGAGCTGCAAGCCCGCTCTCCACAGCATCGCCTCATCCGGATCTACCCCTTCAAGCCAGGTAAGCAGGAGATCCAGATCATCTCTCGTCAATTCCATGGCGCTTGGCCTTTCTCTCAAAGTGTTGCCGGTGAGTTGGCTCGCCTGAACACCGGCCAGATTCCGGACAAAGGAGCAGGTCCGGTCGCATGCCGTCCGTCTCAGAGCCATTATAGTGGACAGCGGCTGGACCCGGCAATAGTACCTTTAGCCCATGAGGTGTATGGGAATACGTCGAGAGGTAGAGGTGGCATCCAATACCGGGCACGTGCCAGCGCAGTGTTCATTCTGGTTGCCAGCAATCCCGCTGGGAACGGGGATCCATGAAGGTCCCGGCATCGCGGATAGCGACGCCGATACTCGGCAGATCAGCGTATCTTGGCTCCTGGTGAAAGCAGTCCGACAAATAGGAGGTGGAGAAAGCCCAGTACATCCCGGCGTGGTAGCAAGGCTCCCGTGTTCTGAATGTATTCCGCGTGTGCACTGCTGTCTCGTTCGAGTAGTTCCCGGTCTTCCATCCGGCCGGCGAACAAAGCTGGGATAAGCTGCAATACAGCGGCTACGAGAGCGATCCAGTTATTGGCAAAGAACGCCAAGCCCAACGTGCCGCAACTCAAGGCAAAGTATAAGGGATGCCTGATGTAGGCATAAATCTCCCCGCGAACAATGGGCGACTCTCCAGGAAAGACCGTATAGAGGTCTAGTCCGTGCGTCTCCATATGGAAGCCTGCGCGCTCGATATGAACCGAGGTAATGGGTACGAGTAGTAGGAAGAAGACGCCGAGGACGATGGCTAGCCAGGAAGGCAGCAAGGCCGGGCCGTCTATGAAAAGAGGGTGGAAGAAGCAAGCATACCAGGCTACCAGGTACGGCAACATCCAGTGATAGAAGAAGTACTGGTAGGCCATGGACTCGTATCGCTTGCGGTACCGGTCCAGGACCTTGAAGTGTGCGTAGCTGATCACGACGGTGATGAGGGCCATGATCAGTTGGCTGATCAAAGGGGTGTACCAACTCAGCGCATCGATCATGCTGAAGAACAGGATACACAGCAAGGCCAAGAAGGCTGTGTAGAGCATGGTGAGCAGAATACCCCACGGGCTTGCCAGGGTGGGAACCTTGTCGAGCAGGATACCGAAAGCTTCCCTGTTGAACATTCGACCTCCTTTGCTATTCGGCGGTAGCTCCACTGTCTACATTATACTCAATTCCTGAGAAGGTGCACGCTCGGTTATGCTCGTCAGGTGAGTAAGAACTGGGTCAGATCCAGAAATCCCAGTCTGACCAAGGTGGCTGCGCCTGATTTGACAAGCCAAACCAGTTGTGATACAGTGCGCCCCACGTCGACAAACGCTGGAACGTATGGGGCGCTACGTGCTTTTTCTCTCGGTCGCCAGGATGATACTCCTCTAGCCTGGTTCCTTCTACAAGGAGGGAACTGGTGGGATCGGGGGGGAGCCCGAAATCCTTGCCCGTGTTCAAGTCAGCAGCAGCCTCCCACGCGGGGGGTTGTTTTACTGTAGAGCAATCTTGCGCGATGGAGTGAGGATCAAACGGAGAGGGAGCGGTATGGATTTCAGGACCACGAGTTCTCGTGAGCTACGAGAGTACAAGGCCGGCTTGCTGGCACGCTACCAGGCAGCTCAAGCCCGGAATCTGGTCATCGACATGACCCGCGGCAAACCCAGTCCGGAGCAGCTGGACCTGTCGATGGAGTTGCTGCAGACTGTCAACTCGGACCACTACCGGGCGTCCAACGGGGTTGATTGTCGCAACTATGGTGGCTTGGATGGGATTCCTGAGGCCAAGGATCTGTTTTCACAGTACCTGGGTGTTGAGCCCCAGGAGATCATCATTGGCGGCAACTCGAGCCTGAATATGATGTATGATGCCATGGTGCGGGCGATGCTCTATGGTGTGGTGGATAGTGGAGTACCATGGGGCACGTTGCCACGTGTACAGTGGCTGTGTCCGAGCCCGGGGTACGACCGCCACTTTTCCGTGTGTGAGCATCTCGGTATCGAGATGCTGCCCATAGAGATGGGGCCGGATGGACCCGACATGGCTGAAGTGGAACGCCTCGCGGCAGGGGATGAGACCGTAAAAGGGATCTGGTGTGTGCCCAAGTATAGCAATCCCACAGGGGTTGTCTATTCTGATGAGGTGGTGGAGCGACTGGCGAGGATGCGGACCGCGGCGGCAGACTTTTGTATCTTCTGGGACAATGCGTACGCGGTGCATCATCTCGACGGGACCATCGCTCCGTTGAAGAATATCCTTGCGGCCTGCAAAGCGGCTGGAAACCCGAATCGGGTGCTCCTGTTCGGCTCTACGTCCAAGATCTCGTTCGCCGCGAGCGGCGTGGCGATGATGGGCGGTAGTGAGGCAACTATCGAATTGGCCAAAAGGCATATGTCGTACCAGACCATCGGGCCGGACAAGCTCAACCAGCTTCGACATGTGCGCTTTTTCGGAGACTTGGCCGGAATCGAAGCCCACATGCGCAAGCATGCAGCCATTCTCCGGCCCAAGTTCGATGCGGTTTTGGAGGTCCTGGAACGAGAACTCGCGGGCAAGAACATCGCTACCTGGAGCCGGCCGGCGGGCGGATATTTTATCAGCCTGGACACACTTGATGGCTGCGCCAAGGCGGTGGTAGCCATGGCCGCGGAGGCGGGCGTGAAGCTAACTGCGGCCGGGGCGACATTTCCCTACAAGTGCGATCCGCGAGACCGAAACATCCGGCTCGCGCCCTCCTTGCCCTCCACTGAGGATATCCGCTCAGCCATGGAAGTGGTGGCGATCTGTATCCAACTGGTGAGCCTGGACAAAGTGCTGGCAACAGGGTAGCGGCTGCTGTGAGCCGTGCTGCTTGACCGCTCTTGACCAAGGTTCGTTTGGCGTGTTTGACAGATGGCATTGTTCGTTGCATAATCCCTGACCTCCAGTTCTGTTTAGGAGATTTCCCCCATGGGCCAAGTAGATAGCGTGGCAGCCGGCTGACACCGCGCCCGCCCCCCATGTTCGATGCAGCGCTGGTCACAGGATGGCACCCCAGCGCCGGGATGTGCTACGGGACAAGAGAACTCGCTGGAACCCCGGGAAGGTCGGGACTCGACTTTTCTCTGATCGCTTTGCCGGTTATGGCGATTTGGAGGATGGTT
>JASFOV010000280.1:0-6297 GCA_050116355.1 Anaerolineae bacterium | reverse complement strand
ATGAATTGTGACCGCCGGCTCAATCTTGGTTCTGTTTCCGATTTAGACTGTAGACGGTCACCCCTGCTATCAGAATAACGACTGCTCCTAGTCCGACTATTCCCAGGATCAGTAGTTCTGCAATGCCTATTGAACCCATACTGCCCTCCTATCTTTCATTATTCGTAACGTCTTGTTGTCACCAGTACCTGGCTCTGAATTAGTGCTGGTCTCGCTCCGCATCCAACGGTCGCGAGAGCATTTGGCACTCCGCTACACGAAAAGAATTGCAACCGTGCGTCAACCGAGGCCGCCGGCGATGGTTAGAATGGAGGTGGCGTAGATCACAGCCCGCGTGTCCAATCCGCCGAGCCCGTTGACCAGGTGAGGGAGCCCATTGCCCACCACCAAGGCCCCAGCCAATACCCCCAATGCCAGGCCCCGGCCTGTCCGGAACCAGGTGGACATCAGCTTGAAGGCGGGCGGGTAGACGCCCGCCAGAAAGAACCCGGTGGCAAAACGCAACAGGATCCCAAAGGTCGCCCCGCTGGCAACGTCCAGTAACCCATTGGCGAAGACGGCGCCGATGGCTCCCCTCAAGATGACATGGCGGGGTGACACGATGTCGGCGAGATTCAGCAGGCTGAAACCCATCGCACCGCAGACGAATCCCACCTGAACAGCAATGGTCAACCAGGCGGCAGCTGTCGAAGGAAGATCCCATGCCGCCCGCAGCTGGGGCAGCACAGCGGAGGCCGAGAACCAGGTTGACATTGACAGGACGAGTGTGACCGACAGGATGGCTGGTGTACGCCACCGCCGGGATGTTTCTTCGTGGTCCGCTGACCGGCTCATGCACCTGCTTCTCTGCTGACCATCAGATCGCGCGAACGCATGTTGGTCGTTTCCAGACGCTGGTCGTGGCTGCTTGTCTCACTCCGCTCCCACTCGGCGGCATGACCTTGGCCCAGGGTCCGCCATTGGGGCGCCAGCGGCATGACCCCCAGATCATGGACCAGGCGCCGGGCGGCCAGCCCGACGATGGCTGTGTAGGTTGGGTAAGCCAATTCGAGTTCGGCCAGCTGCTCGACCCACATATCAGCGGCCATGCCGGTCGCGATGAGTTGGATGGCCTCGAGGGCCTGTTCGCCGACGATGTGCGCGCCCAGGATGCGGTGTGTCTCGGGTGAAACGATCAGCTTGCAGAAGCCTTCGGTGCGATCGTCGATGACGGCGCGGTCTAGGTCGGCGTAGGGGATGACTGCCACCGAGTAGCCCGTGCCAGCCGCGCGAGCTTGCACCTCGGTCAGGCCCACGCTGGCATATTCGGGGTCGGTGAACCCGCCGTGGGGCACGATCTGATGCCGGTTGGGCTGGCCCACGCCCAATACGGCGTTCTCGGCAGCAATACGTGCCTCGTAGCTGGCGCTCTGGACCAGCATCATGCGACCGTTGATGTCACCCGCAGCAAAGATATGGGGAGCAGAGGTCTGCAAGAAGTCATCTACGATCACGTAGCCACGCTCGCTGGCCACACCTGCCGCGCCCAGGTTCAGGCTGTCGGCGTTGCCCGGCCAGCCGGCAGCGACCATGACCGCCTCGATCTCCAGCGGCACTGCTTGGCCCTGGCGGAGGTAAAATAGCCGCAACCCGTGCTCTGTCTTTTCGATCCGATCTACCCCATCAATGCCGTCGATCACCTCGATACCCCGGCGCCGGAAGGCCTGAGCCATGACTTTCGAGGTCAAGACATCCTCTTTGTCCAGGATGTCTCCCCCTCTCTCCAGCAGTGACACGTGGACGCCAAAAGCGTCCAGGATGGAGGCCAACTGGCAGCCGGTGGCTGCGGCCCCGATGATGGCGGCGGAGCGGGGCAGCGTCTCCAGTGCCCAGAATTCGCTGAGGGTCAACGCGTACTCGATGCCGGGGATTGGCAGGCGGCGCGGCCGGCCGCCCACGCACAAGATGAACTTGTCCGCCTGGAGGCGTGTGTCATCGGGCAAGACGATCGTAGATTCGTCCGCAAACTGGGCCTGACCCACTCCCACGTAAACGGCAATGCCGGCCTGCTGCAAATGAGTCTGGAGTTGTTTCTTGTCGTGCATCTGGCTGATGGTCTGCTGGACCCGGTTCAAGAGCAGGGTGAGGTCCACGGCCGGTTGGTCGCCGGCGAGCCCGTACTCGTCAAAGTGCTCTGCCTCGCGCATCAAGCGCGCCGCTTTGGCCAAGACGCGAACGGGTATGCAGCCTTGATGGGTGCCTGTACCCCCCAGTGCGGCGCGCTCTACCAGGGCCACGGTGGCACCCAGTTCTCGTGCTCGCAAAGCGGCGGTCACGCCGGCGGGTCCCCCTCCGATTACCAATACGTCGAAAGCGTTGGACATTTGATCTCTCCTATGTTGTCACCAGCGGATGTTCCAGTACGGCGTAGTCTGGCTGCCATCGTAGTTCTTCCAACAAAGATTGCGCGTCGCGCAGGTCGGGCAGTTCGAACCCCTCGGTGAAGCTCGCATAACACGCGGCCAGCCGAGCCAGCTCCTCTGCCCGGCGCCCTTGCTGGCTCTGTAACCGGACCAGGCTGGTAAGAGCCCGCAGTTCTAGGGACCGGGCTTTCTGGCTCCTGGCCAGGTCTGCTGCTTTTCGCAACAGGGCCTCTGCTTCTGCCTCTGCACCAGGGGCCTGGAGGAGCAATTCAGCACGGAGGCGGTACTGCTCCGGCAGCCACCAGGCCTCTTGGCTGGGATAGAGCGACTCGTCCGAAGCCCGCAGACCCTCTTCCCGGTGCCCGGCAAGGGCGTGCGCTTCGGCCAGGCAGGCCCGGCCGAACGCCACCAGGCCCGCCCCAGAGGCTTCCCACTTGAACAGGCCCTGGGTGAGTTCGTCAATGCCCTCGGCGAGATGGCCTTGGTGTGCCGCGGCGATGCCATGGAGGACCATGGCGTTGGCCACTCGCATCCCGAAGCGGCCCCGCTGGGCCAGCTCCATCGACCTTGCTGCGTGCTCCTGGCAAGCAGGCCACCAACGGACCCAGGCGCGCAGCGTTGCGGCATGGAGGGCGGCTATGGTGCTGGTGTAGGGGTGGTCGAGTTCTTCCGATAGCGTGTGCACCTCCATGCACTGGGCCAGGGCTTGCTCCGGATACCCTTGGAGCCACAGGATTCGCGACAGGAAAGCGATCGCCTGAACGCCTGGGTCTTGGCCCTGCTGATAGGCTAGATCCCGGTGCTGGGCCGGATCATAGAGGTCGACCACCTCTTCCAGGTGCTCGCGAGCTTTGTCGTACTCGGCCAGGTACAATGCCGCTGCACCCGATACCAGATGGGAGGTGAGTATTAGGCGGGCATCGCCCACCTGCTGTGCCAGACGCAGAACCTGCTCGGCATCCTCCCGAGCCGTGTTCAGATCACCGCGCATCAAGTGAAACGCTCCCTGGGCGAGCAGCACTTGGATCAGCTGCGGCGGGTTGTCAAGGGCGTGGCACAGTTCGCGGGCACGGGTGAACGCTTGGTCGACCTTGGGGGAAGCGTAGCCGTACAAGGCCAATAGCGCCTTGCCCATCGAGACCTGAAGGTCCAGCTCAAGCTCTATCTGCTCCGGGGCGGGGTCAAGATCTGCGACCAGTTCCAAGCCGCGGGTCAAGTGATCGACCGCCTCCTGGTGGGCCGATACCCGGCGTGCCAGGTTGCCGGCTTGTAGCCGGTAGGTAGCTGCCCTGGCCGGGATGCTGGCTCGCTCAAAGTGGTGGGCCAGCCGGGCGGCGATGTTTTCCGTCTCGCCGGCGAACAGCTCCTCCAGGGCTTGGCCGATGTCCTGGTGGAGATAGACCCGCTCTGCCTCCGACAAGCTATCATAAAGATAGTGCTGGAAGAGGTTGTGGGAAAAATGGTAGCGCGACAGCCGGACGCGGCCCAGCTGAACCAGACCACTGGCACTCACCAGGCGGTGCCGTCTCTGCAGATCGCGGCTCAGCTGCCAGATCGCCTCCCGCTCGGTGATGTTCTGGACACGAGCTGTGATCTCGGCGCTGAACTCCTCTCCCTGCACACTGGCCACCTCGAGCATCTCTCTGAGTTTTCGAGGCAGGCGAGCAATCCGTTCTTCAACCACACCCTCAACGCGAGATGGTAGTGTGCTCCAATCCAGCGCCCCACTCTCCGCCCAGCACCCATCGGCGTTTCGCACCAGGTCGCCGCGCTCTTTTAGAGATTGGAGTAGCTCTACAGTGAAGAGCGCATGGCCACCTGTCTGATGGTACAAGCTTTCATGGAACCCTTCGCTAAGGCAGTTGGACTCGGCATCCAATAGCGTGGTCACGAACTCACGGTTCGTCTTCTCCGGAAGGGCGTCGAGATCGATCGTCACATCGCCATAGTAGCGTGTGAGCTCGTTCACCACAGGCTCCAGTGGGTGCCGCTCGCCACTCCGGCCCAAGGTGACATCGTCGGGGCGGTAGGCTCCCAGGAGCAAGATGCGACGGTTCTCTAGGTGGCGACCAAGGTGAAAAAAGAGGTTAAGGGACGCTGCGTCGGCCCATTGCAGGTCGTCGAGGAACAGGATCAACGGGATCTGCTCGCTGAGCTCTCGCACAAAGGCTGTATATTGCTCAAAGATGCGGCTCTGTTCGGCTACGACATCGGTCATGGCCCCCGCTTTTGGTTTCTGTTCCGCCAGCTCGTCCAGGCGGTCCATCCAGCCCGCCTTTTTGGCGACAGCCTCGCCCAAGGCACCTACCAGCGAGGCGCCCGGCACAAAGAGGCCGACCAACTCGGGCGCGACCTCGACCAATACCTGTACCGAGCGTGCTAGGATCGTGCGTACACGATTGGTGTTCTCGGGTGATATCCTGCCTGCAGCCTGTTGGGCGGCAACCTCATCGGTGAGCATGGTCAGCGCTTCGCGGAAGGGCAAGTACGGATCACCGATGCCGATCTGGGCGTTGCAGGTGCCCATGGTAACGATTATCTGGGGATGGCTGGCCTGGGCCTGCTGTACGAAGTGGCGCACCAGGGCAGTCTTGCCAGTGCCGGCCTGACCAGACACGAAACAGGCCTGTCCCGCGCCCGATAGGGCCTTGTCTAGACATGCATTCAGTTCGGCCAGCTCGCGCTCGCGAGCGACAAAGGCATGCTTTTGCACGTTCGTCTCCTTATGTCCTGGCAGGTAACCGATCAGATCGTCGCATCACCGCGCCAACTAGGTCTATTCGCTTTCCAACAGCGTCTGCTATGAATCAGCCGGCAACCGGTTGGGGCGCGGACCGGGCCTGGCGCAGCGCCTCATCTTCGGTGGGGTAGACAGCAATGGCTTCGTTGAGGCGAGTCAGTTCCAGGATGTGCCGGTAGTGCTCGCTCAATCCGTAGGCCAGCAGCCGTTGCTGGCGTCGCTGGGCCCGGATGAGGAGTGTGACGAGTAGACCGATGCCAGAACTGCTCATATATTCCAGCCCCTCAAAGTTGAGGATAAGGTTATGGCTTCCAGCATCACAGGCTTGGTTGTAGGCGACCATGAGTGCATCTTCGGCAAAGGCAGTCAACTCCCCCTCGATATCAAAGATGTATGTCCTGTGGTCACTAGCTTGGCGAACATTTATACTGGCTTTGGGTTGTTCAAACATGAACCTTCCATCTCTCCTTTCACGGTCGTTCAAGCAGACCCCGCTCGAGCGTCATCTCGACGGTAGCGGCACTGCTGTCTCGTGTGACTGGGTCCGGGTTAGGGTCAGGGCGGTCTCCTCGTCTGTGCAGACGATGATATAGTCGGATAGGCGGGTGATCTGAAAGATCTCCTGGTAGTGGTCGTTGAGCCCGCATACCAGCAACCGGCGGCCCGATTCGGTCGCCCGCCGGAGCAGGACGACGATCAGGGCAATCCCCTTACTATTGATATAGTTGACTTGGGTGACGTTGAGCACAATGGCAGCCGGGTCCTGTCTCTCGGCTCTGGTGTAGGCGCTCTCCAAGATATCCTCGGCCTGCCCGTCGATGTCACCGTGTACGTCGAGGATGGCTACGCTGGGTTGGTGACGAACGTTGATCTTAGGTTGCTGTGCCATCGGCCTGTCCTTTCCGGTACAAGACGAGTTCAAGGGTGTATCGATCGTTATCCCGGACAACGTTGGTCTGGTCCACCATCTCTTCGATGAGGAAGAGTCCCCAACCGCGAGGTGATTGGCGCCCGGCGATTTTGGCCTCAAGGTCAGGTGCCTGAGGCTTTTGGGCTGGTGGGCCGCTGCCCTGATCGCTGACGCGTACGATGATGGCTTCCTGCGAGGCCAAGACGTGAATGTCTACTGGCAATTCAGGCTGGCACTGATTTCCG